>NZ_JBIKPH010000144.1:0-5994 GCF_044357595.1 Sphingorhabdus sp.
TGTTGTTCGTGATGCCTGTGGCGACCGCCATTCGGCGCCGCATGACGCAAATTTATTCGATCTTCAGGCCAAATATGCAGAGGTCGTCTCGGAAGGCGAAGCAATTGAGTTTTTGCGCAGCAGCGCGCTGTCATCACCGGAAACTTAAGATTAAAGCCTGCCGTGCTATTTTCTTCAACCGCTGCCAATCAATGATCTAGCGATTGCAAATTCCCCTTACCGCTTGACGCAGCCCAGGGTTTCCCGCCATGCGATTTTTCATGCGTTTCTTCTCTGACAATGCCGCCCCGGTGCACCCTGCCGTCATGCAAGCCATGGCCGATGCCAACCAGATCGACACCGCCTATGACGGCGATCAATATAGTGCGCGATTGGATGGGGCGTTCTCCGAACTGTTTGGCCGCGATGTTGCCGTATTGTGGGTGGCGACCGGCACCAGCGCCAATTGCCTGGCGCTTGCCTCACTCGTGCAACCGCATCAGGGCGTCATTTGCCACCATGAGGCGCATATTGAGGTCGATGAATGCGGCGCGCCGGGTTTCTACACCGCTGGCGCAAAATTAATGTTGATTGAGGGAGATGGCGCAAAAGTATCTCCCGCGACCGTCACTGCCACCCTCGACGCCATTCGCAACGATGTGCATCAGGTGCAGGCCGCTGCCCTATCGATTACCAACGCCACCGAATATGGCATGGTCTACGCGCCTGCAGAGGTCGCGGCGCTTGGGGCAGTTTGCCGCGAACGCAAGCTTGGATTGCACATGGACGGCGCGCGTTTTGCCAATGCAGTTGCGTATTTGGGCTGCACGCCCGCCGACGTGACCATCAACGCCGGAGTTGATATCTTAAGCTTCGGCTTTGTCAAAAATGGCGGCATGGGCGCTGAGGCCTTGGTCTATTTTGACCCCGCGCTGGCGGATGCCGCGCGCTATCGCCGCAAGCGCGCCGGGCATTTGCAATCCAAGGGACGGTTTCTTGCGGCACAATTGCTGGCGATGCTTGAAGGTGACTTGTGGCTGCACAATGCGCGTTCCGCCAATGCCGCGGCGCACATCATTGCGCAGGCTGCGGGCGAACGCTTGCTGTACCCTGTGCAAGCCAATGAGCTTTTCCTACGACTGACACCAGCCGAAGCTGCCGCATTGCGTGCGCAGGGTTTTGATTTTTACGATTGGGGCGCAGTTGACGAAAATTGGGGCGCGGCGCGACTGGTGACCAGTTGGCAGCATACCGAAACCGACGTGGCCCCTTTGGCGCGCGCTATTGCTGCGCTATGAGCATGATTGACGCAAAGACGAGCGAAGAGCCAGGATTTCTAACACCACGGGTGTGGATACCCTTTATGGTGACGTCGCTGATCTGGGGATCAACCTGGCTCGTCATCCGCGATCAATTGGGCACGGTGCCCGCAACCTGGTCTGTGACCTATCGTCTGATAGTGGCCGCCATTGGCATGATCCTACTTGCCATCGTTATGCGTCAACCCTTGAAGATCGATCGGCCAATGGTCGGTTGGACAATGCTGCTGGGCATGTTGCAATTCGGGATGAACTACAATTTTGTCTATACGGCTGAACATTATATAACGTCGGGGTTGGTCGCGGTGGTATTCGCGCTGTTGATTGTGCCCAATGCGGTGCTCGCCAAATATTGGCTTAGACGGCCCATCGGCGGAGCGTTCATTTTAGGCTCAGCGATTGCCTGCGTCGGGGTAGGGTTGTTGATGCTGCAGGAATATCGCGCTGCACCCATGAGCGGGTCCGAAATATTGCTGGGACTATTATTGGTCATGTGTGCCGTGGCTACGGCATCGGTGGCCAATGTGCTTCAGGTAACACCAAAAATCGCGCGTTATCCAACGATCACGATTTTGGCGTGGTCCATGTTCTGGGGCAGTGTGGCCAATGCGACATTTGCGTTCGTCATGGACGGCCCGCCAGTAATTGACATGCGGCCCGGCTATATTGTCGGTTTGCTGTATCTGAGCATCATCGGTTCGGTCGTCACTTTTCCGCTGTATTTCCGCCTTATCCATGACATCGGTCCTGGCAAGGCGGCTTATACCGGCGTGATTATTCCCGTCTTAGCAATGCTCCTGTCGACGATATTCGAAGGCTATGTCTGGTCAACGCTGGCGCTGGCGGGCAGCGCGTTGGCGATGCTTGGTCTAATCGTCGCGATGCAGGCGCCTAAACCCGACCGGTAATGGGGATATCGCGGCTGCCAATTAAGCAACCGTTTGGCTTTACCATTCGCGACCCGGCGGTTCTCGGCGTAAAATCCGCGTGCCATCGGCGACAGGCCTGCCGCCTCGATCGACAACAAAGGCGGCCATTCTAGCTGCAGCAAGTCGCACGCATATTCGATAACTGCATTTTGCGAGGCAGGTGCATCGTCAGCTATATTGTAGACGCCAGCAGGACCATCGAAGCTGGCACGGACGGCGTCAACAATGTCGTCAACATACACGCGGCTGAAAATCTGTCCCGGCATATCGATACGGTGCGCCTTGCCATCTGTGACCCGCTCCAACGCAGAACGGCCGGGGCCATAAATGCCGGGTAAGCGAAAAACGCGGACATCATGGCGCAGTGCCTGCCACGCAAGATCTGCTTGCGCGCGTGCGGTGCGGCGCCCTTCGCCCACGGGTGCGCTTTCATCGACCCAAGCGCCGCCGGTGTCACCATAAACACCCGTTGACGACAAATAGCCGGTCCATGAGACGGCGCTGGCAGCAATAGCCGCGCCATATTTTTGCAGTACAGGATCACCGCCCTCCCCCATTGGCGGCACGCTCGACAAGATATGTGTCGCGTTTTCGAGCGCGGCAAGAACCGCCGCTTCATCGTCAAAGGCAACAGCATCGCCGGCGCTCATCCGCCTTGTGCCTGTCACAAGCCAGCCCTCGGCCCGCAACCTATCGGCAAGGCGGGTTGCAGTGTAGCCCATTCCAAATATTAGTATATGTCGCTGCATGAACACCGGTTCGCAATCTAATGGCTTGCCGTCAAGCGCGGCAGTTGCGAATAGGTGCGGCGGGAGGAGACGCAAGCATGTCAGTTGAGGTGATACAATCAGGCGTGCTGAGCACCGTTGCCCATGGTTTTCTCGGACGGATAGGCGGCGCGTCGACTGGAATCTATGCTGGGCTAAACGTAGGGCTTGGTTCGGAAGATGCGCGCGAAACCGTCATCGAAAATCGCCGACGCGCGGTCAACGCGGTCTTGCCCGACGCGAGGCTTGCCCGCGTCCACCAATTCCATTCCCCCGATGTTGTTCAAATTGGCCAAGACATTGCTGAGGTTGATCCGCCGCGGGGCGACGCGATGGTCACCGACCAACCTAATGTCCTTCTTGGCATAGTGACCGCCGATTGTGTCCCCGTCCTGTTTGCGGACGTCGAGGCCGGCGTCATTGGCGCGGCGCATGCTGGCTGGAAAGGCGCTATCGGCGGTGTGCTTGAAAATACCCTTAGCGCGATGGTGCAACTTGGTGCGGATGTCGACCACATACGTTGCGCAATTGGCCCATGCATTTCGCAGAAAAGCTATGAAGTGGACGAGAGCTTCTTCCGCCATTTTATCACGCAAGCTGCGCCGAGTGAATGCTTCTTCGCGGACGGCAAAGCGGGCCATTATCAATTCGATATTGAGGGCTATGTCGCGGCACGACTGGCGGCGGCCGGCATGCGCACTGTCGCCTGTTTGGGCGAGGATACCTACAGCCAGCCAAACCGATTTTTCAGTTATCGGCGCAGCTGCCATTTGGGCGAACCGGGATATGGACGCCAGCTTTCTTTGATTGGTTTACGCGCATGAAGCCGGACAAAATAGGTTTTTGGGGCGGGCTTATCATCTTCGCCCTTATGCTTTTTTTACCAGCGCCCGTGGGTATGGAACCGTCTGCATGGCGCGTGGCCGCGCTCACCATCTTGATGGCAACGTGGTGGATGACGCAAGCGCTGCCGCTTACGGTGACCGCATTGCTTCCGTTTCTCGCGCTCCCGTTGATGGATATCATGACCGCGCAGGATGTCGCGAAGGAATATTATTCACCTACATTATTCCTCATCCTTGGCGGCGCCTTCTTGGCGCTCACTATTGAGCGTACGGGCATGCACCGACGCGTCGCACTCGCCATATTGGGCAAATCGGGACATAGCGTCACGGGCCTGATGATCGCGTTCATGGGTTCAACTGCATTGCTCAGCATGGTGATGTCTAACACGTCGATTGCGCTAATCATGGTACCCATCGCGATAGCGGTGCTTGCCGCTGGCGGGACAAAGCCGGGAGAGACCGGCGGGCTGGCGGGCGCGCTGATCATGGGCGTTGCCTTTGCAGCGTCGATTGGTGGGCTTGGAACGCTTGTCGGGTCGCCGACCAACGCCATTGCTGCTGGCTTAGTGGAAAAGCAATTGGGTATCCAAATAAGCTTTCTGACATGGATGCTATATGGACTGCCCGTTGTGATTGTCGGCGTGCCTTTATGCGCCTTCATCCTTTTACGGGTTCAAAATGTCACGGCAGGCAGTTTTGACGTCGATGCCGCGCGGGCATCCATCGGCAAGACTCGTCCAATGTCCGTGGCCGAAAAGCGGCTCGTCCCAATATTCCTGTTGGTCATTGGTATGTGGATTGCTCAGCCTTTGCTGGAACCGCTTCTGCCTAAAGGCGGCATCACCGATGGCAGCATTGCCATAGCTGGGTCGCTATTGCTGTTCCTGATACCCGATGGCACCGGCCGACCATTATTGACTTGGCAAGAGGCCGATCGCGCGCCGTGGGGTGTGATCATGATGTTTGGGGGTGGTTTGGCATTGGCGGCGGGGATCACGCAGTCAGGGCTCGCTGCGTGGCTTGGGGAGGCGCTTCAGCCCTTATCCGCTGTGCATCCCATCATCATCGCTATTGCGCTGACGGCTTTGGTCATTTTGATAACAGAATTTGCCAGTAATGTTGCAACCGCCAGCGGGGTGCTGCCCGTTGTGGCTGGCCTTGTTGCCGCAACTGGCGCCGATCCATGGCTGATGGCGATGGCCGCATCCATGGCCGCAAGCTGGGGCTTTATGATGCCATCAGGTACTGGCCCCAACGCGATTGCGTGGGCCAGCGGACATATTGCTTTGCCCAAAATGGTGAAGGCAGGGTTTCTGCTTGATGTAGCAGGAATACCATTGATCGTTGGCGTCGTCTGGTTCGTCGGTCAGTTACGGATGCTGTAATTTGGTTTCAGTCCACGCGGCGCTGGTTTAGCTTTTAGCAACGCGCCAATCGAGTATTGGCCAGCCCCGGGTTTCCGCCAGCCGCGCTAGCGGGCCATGGGGGTTGGTGGCAAAGGGTTCGTCGGCAAAACTGAGCAGAGGCGCGTCGGAAACATGGTCTGAGTAGGCACGAATATGGCACCTAGCGCGGTCGAGGCCTTTGCTCTCCATCCAGTCTTTGACGCGCGCAAGTTTTGCCGCATCATAGCAGTTATGCCCATCGATGCGCGCCAGCACATGCCCGCTGCTGTCGGTTGACAGGTCGGTTGCGATCACATCGTCAAAGCCAAGCCGCTTGGCAATCGCCTCGACATACAATCGATAAGAGGCTGTCGCCATCACATGACGATAGCCAGCTGCCTTTTCCTCGGCCACGCGCGCCAAAAGCTGTGGGTATACGTTTTTGCCAACCACCAAATCAGCATGGCTTTCAAGATATTTGGCAAATCGGGCCTTGGGCACGCGCCTGCCAATCAACAGTATCTGCGAAAATTGTTTAAGCCGCGCGCGGTCCCAGACTCTCAACGCATAGAGCGCCAAGCCAAGCGGCAAGAGCGGTGAGAGGAACAATCTCCACGGTGACTTGTTAAACGCCATATGCAAGAGGAACCCATTATAGGTCGCGCGCCGCGTGACGGTTTTGTCCATATCATATATGGCGAGCAAGGTTACTTTGGATTCAGTCATCATATAGTTACAGGCATTTTCTTAAGCAAAACGTCTACAGGCTT
>NZ_JBIKPH010000145.1:0-5988 GCF_044357595.1 Sphingorhabdus sp.
CCTGATCCGGAATGTAAGCCCGCGCGCCTGCATTCCAGACCGCCTAACAATCGTCACTACAGGCGAGTTTTTCAACAGAATAGGGCCGGGAGCGGACAGACAGCTTTCGGATCGATAAACCCGCAAAACGGAACTTCAGCAAGCGCCCCCCTCCGCGATACATTACCGACGCTCCGCCGATCGAAGGCAGCTCGTAGCGGCCTGATACGACCACGCTGGTCAGTATCGCGGTATTGGGAACAGCACAAAACTGCGTATTGGCATTGATGTGCTGAACCTTTTTGCAAAGCGGGATGACAACCTCACATTTTTCTACTAACGCGTCCGCCCATGAACGCATGGGTCCGAGATACGAAGGGTGGGAAGTCGCTTTTTGCGATTGCCGTTCTGCTTGCACTCTCCCTGCGTGTACTGATCCCCACTGGCTTTATGCCAGTGGTTGGTTCGCAAGGCTTGGTCGTCCAACTCTGCACAGGCATGGGCGTCGAGACGATTACGATCGACATCGGCAAAAAGCTACCAAGCGAGAAGCCGCAACACGCCGCTGAAAGCCCTTGTGCCTTCGCAACAGGCCTTGGCCATAGCTTACTGGCTAACGCCGAGCTGACGACCATTTTGCCTTTTGTTTACGGCCTGACCATCTTCGTCGGAACGGCCATTGCCGATCTGACAATCAGCCGCCTTGCGGCACCGCCGCCGCCCTCCCAAGGCCCGCCTGCGCTGAGCTAAGCTCGCGCAGCGGACAAATTACACCTCGTTCGCTGCTACCTGCGCTCAGGCTGTGCCTGCGCGCGCGCCTGACACCCGTTTCGGATGATCAGGCTTAAGTGAACAGGTTTCATCATGTCTACACACACGAGGGCGATATCGCCCAAAATCGAGCAACTGCGTTCCGTTCGACGATTGGCCTGGCGGTTGATAGTTGCTTTCTTGCTTATCCACTATGCGGCTGGCGTTGCACATGATCTGCTTTTCGGAGACCCCGGTTTCCTTCTGGTCAAGGTGGGCTAAGATTATGCTGCATCTCTGCCAAAAACGCAGCTGGGGTAGCTCGATGAAGGGTGACTGGCATTCCGGCATTTATGCCGCCCATGGTCATGCCAGGAGCGCTTACCCAACGGCTTGTAAATAGGTTCAACCCAACGGCGTGTAATCGCGCCGCAAATTCAACACGCGCTGCAATCGCAGCCAAACTAAATTCTAATTGAAGGTCATAATACCATGAAGACATCCATGATCGCGTTGGTTGCAGCGCTAACATCAACATCTGCATTTGCAGAAGAGGCTGCGACCGCGGCTGGCGACGACAAAGCTAATGATATTATTCTTGTCGTTGGTCAAAATGATGCACCGATCACAGTCGTGCCGCGTGGACTATCTGTCTCGCTCGGACAGGAGGAGTTCGATGCGGTCAACGCGCTAAATGTCGAAGACCTTATGAAATACGCGCCGAATTTCTTCGTCCGCAAGCGTTTTGCAGGGGATGACAATGCGGTGGTCGCGCTGCGCGGAGCCAACACCATCCAGAGTGCGCGAACTATCGTAATGGTCGATGGTTTTGTTGTTTCCAACTTCTTGGGCAACCGATGGGACTTTCCGCCGAAATGGAATGTTGTCGGCCCTGCCGAGGTGCGCCAGTTTGATATCGTCTACGGTCCATATTCGGCGCGCTATGGTGGTAATTCAATGGGCGGGGTCATCTCTGTGACAACGCAGGAGCCTAAAGAAACCTCCGCATATGCGACAGCTCAAACCATGATGATGCCGTTCAAGGAATATGGCTTTGATGAAACCTTCAAGGGATACAGCTTTGAAGGCGGCGTCAATTGGAAGCAAAAAGATGGCCCGTGGTCGGTGCGGATTTCTGGCCGCCATTTTGAAAACACGGGCCAATCGATGACCTACAACTTGCTCACGACAACGACTGGCACCGGAACCGCCGTCACTGGCGCGTATGAAGACCGACGCCTCGCCACACCCGTGTTTGGCGCTGCTTCGCCAGTTGATGTAACTCAAGATCAAGCAAGGCTACGCATAGGTTACGAAACCGCAGGCGGTTGGCAGATCGATGCGCTCGGCATGATCTGGTTGACAAAGCAGGACCTGACCGACCCGCGCAGCTGGCTTGTAAACGCCAGCACAGGCGCGCCTGTTTACCAAGGCAAGGTAAGCTTCGGCGGAAGGGTTTGGAATGCGACTGGCCTTACTATGTCAAAAACACGCCGAACCGAATATCTGGCAGGCCTGAAGCTAGCTGGTCCCGCAGCGGGGTGGGATGTGTCTCTTAACCTGTCGCGATATTGGATCCCGGAATGGGATGCGCGCACCTCAAGGGACTACGCAACGGGTGCTGCGCTGGGGCAAGGCACGCTCTCCCTCGTCAACACTCCCGGCTGGTATACTGGGGATCTCACCATTGAGCGTGAGTTTGGCCTGCACAAGATCGCCTTTGGTGCCAATGCCAACCTTTATGAAACGTCGACGGATAGCTTTGCGACGACAAACTGGGAAGCCGCCACCGCACCAACTTATTCCACGTCGACTTATGGGAAAACCAGTTTGTGGGGACTGTGGCTTGAAGATGCCATCAACCTTGGAAGCAGTTGGGTTTTAACTGGGGGTATCCGATATGACGGATGGCGCGCTTATGACGGCGGCATCGCGAAGGTCTATACCGGTGCACGTAAAGATGATGACTATCCTTCGCGCACAGACAGCAGCTTCAGCCCGAAGCTGAGCCTGCAAGGCGAGCTAAGTGATGCACTGGCGATCCAGATTAGCCTTGGTACTGCCAAGCGTTTTCCAACTGTAGGTGAATTATATCAGGGACGGTTTGATGACATCTCACAGGCCATCGACCCGCAGAGCTTCGACCCCAATTTGAAGGCTGAACGCTCGGAAGACGCAAACCTGATCCTGCGGCATAGTTCCGGAAAAGTGCAAACAACGCTCAGCATCTTTTACCAAAACATCGAGGATGCGATCTTCAGCTTCAGTGGCCTCAATCAGTTCGGCACTGTCATCACCAGCTACAAAAATGTCGATCAGGTTCGGCAATATGGCGCCGAGTTAATTGTCGAGGCCAAGGACATACTGTTCGATGGTCTTGATGTCGACGCCAACGTGGCGTGGATCGATGCCAAGACGGTCAAAAACGTTGCTAATCGAGCCGCTGAAGGGGTTCAGTTCCCCCGTATTCCGGAATGGCGGTCTAACGGGAACATTCGGTATCGCTTGGCTGATCCGGTCAAAGCGTCCATTGGGTGGCGTTATGCATCACGCCCCAATTCTGATTTGTTCGGGCTTGTGCGCGGTGACGCCTATGGCTTTCAGACCGAATATTTCACAGTTGATACCCGCCTGACTTGGCAACTCAGCAAACAGATTGAACTCGGCGCTGGGATCGATAATCTTTTCAACGATCAGTCTTATGTGTCACATCCCTTGCCGCAGCGGACGTTCGTTGTTGACCTGAAGGCGAAGTGGTAAAATCATGAATAAGCTGGCGAGAAGAGCTTCGCTCTATCGGATGATCTGGCGCTGGCATTTCTATGCCGGCTTGTTCGTTGTGCCCATGATCTTGATCTTGTCTTTGACCGGCGCAGCCTATCTGTTCAAACCACAGGTAGAGCGCTGGGAAGAGCGGGCTTGGCAAGGACTGGCAACCGAGAATGCTGTGACGCCCGAACAGCAGTACCGTGCCGTACTCTCGGCCTATCCCGGCGCCAAGTTCCATTCATACCGGGTTCCCAATTCGCCCGGCGATGCCGCGATGATCCACGTGGGTTTGCCCGGATCAGGCCGCCAAATGCTAGATGTATTTGTTTCACCACAAGGTCGAGTTGTTGGATCACTCTCTCCAGATCAGCGGATTATGGAAGTCGTGAAAGACATTCACGGACAGCTGCTCATGGGAAAACGAGGCAGTTTGCTGGTTGAGCTTGCTGCAAGCTGGGCGATCGTGATGGTTCTAACGGGGCTTTACCTTTGGTGGCCACGCGGCCGAGGCATATCAGGTGTTTTGTGGCCAAGGTTTTCACAAGGACAGCGAACCGCTTGGCGCGATATGCATGCCGTAACGGGCTTTTGGGTGTCAGGTCTTGCCCTAGTCCTGCTGCTGACCGGCTTACCTTGGGCAGAAGTATGGGGAAGTTCATTCAAAGCCGTTCGTGCGGAAATGGGCTGGGTCAAAGGCGCACAGGACTGGACTATTGGCGGAGAGACCCCAGTTTCTCCCGATCATGCGGAGCATGACCATGCGGCCATGATGGGGACAAGCCCTGCCATGCCTGAGGTTAATGATAACCAGATCGTAACAGAAGCGACAGCAAGCCTCTCTCAAATGGTGATGTTAGCAAAACAAGAAAACCTGGCATTTCCTGTCCTTGTTACACCGCCAGGGGCACCGGGGCGGTTTGGCAAAAAGGGCGCAGATTGCTGGACCATCCGATCGGATAGTCAGGATCGCACACTCAGGACCACAATAACATATGATGCAAAAACGGGTCAGGAGTTAACGCGCGAAACCTTTGCCGATGATCATATTATCGATCGCGTTGTCGGTTATGGCGTCTCTTGGCACGAAGGACAGCTGTTCGGCTGGATTAATCAACTGATCGGCGTGATCTCGGCACTGATGCTCATAACGCTGTCGATCACTGGCTTCGTCATGTGGCGACGGCGTAAGCCCCCGGGGCAGCTTGGAGCACCGCCTGTGGCGAAGTCACCAACCACGCTCAAGGGCGTTGCGGCACTGGTCTTCTTGCTCGCCGCCTTCTTGCCCCTACTGGCCGCATCGCTGCTGGTTATGTGGCTTGTCGAGTTCTTAATCATTCGTCGAATGGCAAACGTGGCGCGATGGCTCGGTATGCCGAGCGACAAGCCCCATTCAGAAGATATTTAGTCAGGTACCCATCTCAACTTCGCCAAACGCGCGACCGGGGCGGATTTGCCTTTAGGCCGCCTACTGCGAGGTTCTGGTCAATCAGCGGCTGCGCTGCATACAGCGCCGCCGCTCCGGTTAATCGCGCCCCGACTTCAAAACAACATCTGCGCCAGCTTGTCGATCTGTTCGTCGACGAACACCTGCCGCTCGATCAGCCGGTCCACTAACCGCGCCCGCGTCGGCGTGCGTGTGTACTTCGACAGCCCACGCAGCCGCTTCTGGGCCTTGTCGATGGCGCGATGTCCTCTGTGTATCGGGCACTCTCGCTGCGAGCCGTAGGCCACGTTCCAGCCGCTTACAGAGGCGAACTGGACACGACCCGGTGGCAGCACCAGCGCGGTGCTTCTGCGGCCTGTACGCGGGCACAATCCGTACCAACGCTCGCCACCATATGGCAGGGGCTGCTCTTCCAGATACACCACGCAGTTGATCGCTTTACCGAACGCATATCCGGTGATCCTCAAGCACGGCAATGGTTCAAGGCAGTGCACGTCGGTTACGAGCGTCAGGTTGGCGATGGTCTCGCCGTATTGGCTCCACACTTGGTCACGTCGTGTCATGCAGTGTCGCTGCAACATGCCGAGTTGCTTGAGGTTGGAAAGGTTGATGCGCAGGCAGTCATCGGTGGTCCAACGGTTAGTGCGTCGCCCAGATCCGTAACCGCCCATGCTCACCTTTGCAGATTAATCGAAATATCCTGCGTAAATGGCATATTTTTTCGATTTTGTCGATAAATAGATTAAATGGGCGCAGTGGCGCTGAATTACCGCAGGTAGAATTTTACACGTAAAAAATTGCAAGTTCACACCGATCAGGCAGGCATCAGCATGCAAAACTAACCGAAAAAAGGCACAAAAGGGGGCTTTTGATGGTTTTGAAGGTTGGTTTTCATTTCCTCAAGTGGCTAACGTCCGCAATTGGGCCTATTCTGTTGAAAAACTCCGCTTGAAGAGGGGAGTATGTTCTGATTCAACGTAACTGTAGTTGGGAGTTATGCTGATGATGGGCGAGCGAACGGTGATGCAGGAAGCGCTGTTTTACAG
>NZ_JBIKPH010000046.1:0-15973 GCF_044357595.1 Sphingorhabdus sp.
TAAGCGGACAATGCGCCAGCGCCCAATGCGGCCCAGCGCGGGAATTTTTGAAGCAAGTCCGAGATCTTCTGCACCGCCCGCCTTTGCCTGTGCAATGTGACAAATGCAATCAGTCACATAGTGTCGCTGCTTGCGGTTCGGCCACAGCCTGCTAATTTGGGAAAATGATATTTCTTGCAATGGCGCTTGCCGCAACACCCCCTTCCGCCCTGACCGCGGCGCAACAAAGCGACCTTGCATGTGTTGCAGTTCTGGCCACCTTGGCGGAAAAACAACGGATTGGCTCTGCGCCATCCGATGCGCCGGATGTGCGCCAATCGGGCAAGATATGGGCTGGCATCGTCGGCAGTCGGATTACGGCGCAAAGCGGGCAACCGCGTGAGCTGGTCGCGGTGGCGATGGGCGAGGCGGCCGCAGCCGAATTCCAACGGCCAAGCGACCCCGCCCGGATCAACTTATGCGCCTTGCAAATGTCGGCAGAACTTGCTGCTACTGACACTATCGACAAACCCTTACCCAAGCCGGTGAAATCAAAATGAGCCTTCGTCCATTCCATTTGGCCTTTCCCGTCCATAATCTCTCCGAAGCCCGGCATTTTTATGGCGAGGTCATGGGCTGCGCCGAAGGCCGGTCATCCGACCAATGGATTGATTTCGACTTTTTTGGCCACCAGATTGTGGCGCATCTTGATGCTGGCGCGCGCAGCATTGCCACGCACAACCCCGTCGATGGCCATGATGTACCCGTCCCACATTTCGGGGTGGTCCTGACGATGGCGCAATGGCAGGCCTTGGCAGAGCGCGTTCAGGCGGCTGGCATCCAATTCGGCATTGCACCGCATGTCCGGTTCAAAGGCCAAGTGGGCGAGCAGGCAACGATGTTCTTCTATGACCCAAGCGGCAATGCGTTGGAGTTTAAGGCCTTTGCCGACGACGCGCTTTTGTTCGCGCGCTAACGCGGCCTAACGTTGAATGCTGGAGGCCTGTGAACAGCCGTCACTTTTTTCAGCGCCGCCGCCTGCCAGCATCGTAAAGGCGATAAATCCGCCGACCACAATGAGAAGAAACGCAGCCGTCACCCATGCCAGATATTTGTCGATGAACGCTTTAATCGGCCGTCCGAATTTCCAGAACAGGAAACCAACCAGCATGAATTGAAACGCGCGGCTGAGGACGCTTGCCCAGATGAAGGTGAACAGGTCCATCTTGATAAACCCGGCCGTCAGCGTGATGAGCTTGAACGGGATTGGGGTCGCGCCCTTTATCAGGATTATCTCGGCGCCAAATTCCCGCAAGTAACAGGCGGCAGCCGGAAAACTGTCCCACAGCCCAAGCGCCTTTAACAACGCAATGCCAATGGTCTCATAGGCGAAATAGCCGATGGCATAGCCAAACAGGCCACCCATCACCGATGCCAATGTGCACACCACCCCGAACCGCAACGCTTTGTCCGGGCGCGCAAGGCACATCAGGCCAAGCAGAGGATGCGGCGGAATGGGAAAGAAGGAACTTTCGACGAAAGAAAAAAGGAATAGCCAGCGCTCGGCATGGGCATGCCCTGCCTTTTCCATCATCCAATCATATAATTTCTTCAACATCGCATCCGGCGATAAGACGCGCGGACCGGCTTGTCCAAGCTTTTAACCCGCGCGCGTATCTTGTTGAGAGAGGGCTTGCGGGCTTTGGGTCGAGTCATGGCCGGGCACGAACACAAAATACCCCAAAATGATCAGCGATAAAATGATCATGATCTTCAACAAGTCGCGTAAATCCTGCGCACGCAGCCGTTTTTTGGAGTTGTTGCGCGGATGCAGTGGTTTTCCAGCAATGTCGAGAATGATGGCCATCAGATACTCCTTGACCAGAAAAACCCAATGCCTCGGCTTATGTTCCGTGCGGGGCATCACCAAGGCTTGCATTTTGCCGCGCTTATGCACAGCGAGGGTCTATGGATTTTCAAAATTTCGACATCGATCATTTCCTGCACACGCATTGGCAAAAAAAGCCGCTGCTGATCCGCAACCCCTGGTCCCATTGGCAAAACCCGCTTGAGCCTGACGAGCTGGCTGGATTGGCATGTGCGGAAGAGGTGGAATCGCGCCTGATTTGTCAACCAGCTGGCGGATGGGAAATGGAGCAAGGGCCACAGGGCGAAGAGCGCTTGGCCGAACTTGGCGAAAGCCATTGGACTTTGCTCGTGCAAGCGGTTGACCAACATGTGCCCGCCGTCGCTGACCTCATCGCGCCGTTCCGTTTCATCCCCAATTGGCGCATTGACGATGTGATGGTGAGCCTCGCCGCTGACCAAGGCGGGGTCGGACCGCATTTTGACCAATATGATGTTTTCCTGATCCAAGGGCTTGGCCGTCGGCGCTGGCAAATCGGGCCTTTATGTGATGGCGATACGCCGTTGTTGCCGCATGAGGATTTGAAACTCCTCGCGGAATTTACGGCGACGGACGAATGGGTGCTGGAACTCGGTGATATCCTTTATGTCCCACCCGGATTTGCGCATAATGGTGTTGCCGTCGGTTCGGACTGCATGACTTACTCGGTCGGTTTCCGCGCACCATCGCGCAGCGACCTGTTGGGGCATTTTGTCGATGAAGTCCTCGACGGAATGCCGGACGATGATTTGTACCGCGACTCCGATTTGGCACGCCAAGCCAACCCCGGTGAGATTTTACCCGACGCGCTTGGGCGGTTGCAGCAGATGATGCTGGAATCGCTATCGGATCCCGCCAGCTTTGCCCGCTGGTTCGGAACCTTCAACAGCACGCCCAAATATGCCGATATGGACTGGCAACCCGAAACGCCGGTTAAACCAGAAGATGTCCGCGCCAGCATAAACGACGCGGTGCCGCTGTTGCGCAATCCGGCGAGCCGCATGGTCTTTATCGCCAATGGGGATGACGTGCTGATGCTGTTTGCCGATGGTGCATGTTTTGACTGTGTGGGCGAGACGTCGGCTGTGGCAAAAATTCTCTGCGCGCAGGATAGCCTTGTCCTTGACGTTGACCTTGCGTCCGCACCGGCCGTCGTCGATCTCCTGACGCAGCTTTGCAACATGGGCTGCATCGCGTTCGAAAGCGAGGAATGATCTGCGCACGCGGTTAAGCATCTGCGCGAAGAAAACGCGTTATGCGACGGAGGCGGAGGCTGTTGCGGCGATTGCAGCGGCGACCATCACGTTGCGGCATTATGCGTGCGACCGTTGCGGCCAATTTCACCTGACGAGCCGGACCAAGGGCAAGCGCATCGCGCGGCCGGTGACGACCTAGCCTTCAACCTCACGCCACATGGCCGGGGCAAGACCATCGAGCGTCCATTCCCCAATCGCGCGCCGCACCAACCGAAGCGTCGGATGCCCGACCGCGGCGGTCATGCGCCGCACCTGCCGGTTGCGCCCTTCGCGGATGGTCAGCTCGATCCAGCCATCGGGGATGGATTGCCGCACACGGATCGGCGGATCGCGCGGCCAGAGCATCGGGTCTGCAATCCGTTCAGCTTCGCAGGGCAGGGTCAAGCCGTCCTTCAACGAAACCCCGCGCCGCAACCGCACCAGCGCATCGTCGGCCACATCACCCTCGACCTGAACCAGATAGCTTTTGGCCATTTTATACTTTGGGTCCGATATCCGCGCCTGCAACCGGCCATCATCGGTCAGCAGCATCAGCCCCTCACTGTCCATATCCAGCCGCCCAGCAGGATAGACGCCGGGGACGTCGACAAATTGCGACAGCGTCGGGCGCGGCGACCCTTCGGTCCCCTTGTCGGTGAATTGCGGTAAGACGCCATAAGGTTTGTTGAACAGGATGATGTGCGACATGGAGGTGCTGTAGCGAAAGCGGGCGCGCGGCGATATCATCTTGTGCCAACTCATTTTGTCTGCGGGAACTTCGCGCATAAGAAGACCGTTGATAGGGTGTAGGAGATTGCAACATGACCGACCTTAAAACCCTATCTGCCACAGCCGAGCATTGTGACCCGCTGGTTTTGCATTGCCTGCAAAAGGCGGTCGGATAATGGCCGGCGGCTGGACGCGCGACGGCGCGGTGCAGGACCAGATCGACGATAGCGTTAAAGACGCAGTGTCCGGCGCACGTGCGCGCCTGCCCGCTGGACCAAGCGCCGAATATTGCGACGACTGCGGTGAGCCTATTCCCGAACGTCGCCAAGCCGCCTTGCCCGGGGTACGCACGTGCATAACCTGCCAATCCGCGCGGGATGCGTCGGTGCAACATTCCACAATCAACCGGCGCGGCAGTAAGGACAGTCAGTTGCGGTAGTAAGGATGTTATAACCAAATAGGTAAAAAATATTGACATCATAACTCTATTTGGTTAGAGTTGGGCATAGTCGAAAATTGCGAGACGCACAGTGACCCGCGTTTAACATCACCCAATGGATCAGTGGACCCTCCATATCTTCGCCGGTCGGCGGCGCCTATATTGACGTTGAAGCGCGCGAAGCGCTTGCTGCAATTCTAAAATTACTGCGGTCTGTTGGCATGTGCGCAAGCTAAACTTGCAAGCTCGCGGAAGTGGGTAAAAAATCAAATATCGACAATAATGGCGACATTTTAGCAACAGTATAAATGCATGGCGACTTGCATCGGCGGAACAAAAACGCTAGCATATGGCTCTTGAATTTACGTTCTTAAGATAGAAAAGGGGAAAGTTAATGCGTAAGTTAGCCATAAGTTTGGCGCTCGCTTCTGCTGCTCTGGCATCACCGGCTTTGGCCCGCGACGACCAGTGGTATGTTGGAGTTGATGGCGGTGCCATGATTGTAGAAGATCCTAGCCTGAACATTGGCACGCTTCAAAACGCGGCGTCGATTGACACGAGTAAGGGTTTTGATTTTGGTGGCGTTGTTGGATATGATTTCGGCGGCTTCCGACTGGAATCAGAAGTCTCCTACCGTCAAGCCGATGCAAAAGGCTTCAATAGCTCGACAGCACAGATCACAAGCGGCAGCAGCGCTACGCTTCAGCGCAGCGGTTCATACAGCGTTACTGGTAACGCAAGCGCATTGAGCTTCATGGTCAATGGAGTGTTGGATTTCGGTGAGGATGACGGCATTCAGGGCTTTGTTGGCGGCGGCGCCGGTGTTGCACGCGTTGACATGCAAACTGTATTGGCAGCTCCAGCTTTCCTTGACGATTCCGACACCGGTTTTGCATGGCAGGCACTTGCTGGCGTTCGCGCGCCATTGAGCAAAAGCTGGGATGTTGGCTTGAAGTATCGTTTCTTCAATGCGAGCAAGGTCAACTTGGTTGATCGTCTTGGTCGCGCAGTTGATACAAGCTTCCGTTCGCACAGCATCATGGGCAGCCTGGTTTATAACTTCGGTGGTGCACCTGCGCCAGTCGAAGTGGCTCCTCCACCGCCACCACCAGTCTATGTGGCGCCACCGCCACCGCCACCGCCACCGCCGCCACCTGCGCCGGTTTGCAACTCTGGCCCATATATCGTGTTTTTCGATTGGGATACATCGAACCTGCGTCCAGATGCGGCTTCGGTTTTGGATAATGCTGTTGCGCAATATGCGAACTGCGGCATGGTAAAGGTTATGCTTGCTGGTCACGCCGATAAGTCGGGTACCGCAAAGTATAACGTCGGCCTATCGCAGCGTCGTAACGATACCGTTCGTGGCTACCTTGCTTCGAAGGGCGTTACAGACGGCGCAATCAGCGCTGAAGCATTCGGTGAAACTGCACCTTTGGTACAGACCGCTGATGGTGAGCGTGAACCGCAAAACCGTCGCGTTGAAGTTACCTATGGTCCAGGTTCGGGAATGTAATTTCCAAACTGACGTAATGTTAGAAGAAAGGCCGGTCGAAAGACTGGCCTTTTTTTGTGTGCGATGTGGACGTTACGCCAGACAAGCATGCTGGGTTTTACGCGGCGGCCTTTGCTTTGGGTCGGGCGTTCACAGTCGCAGCTTCCAACAGGCGCATTTCAAGAGCTTTTAGCTTATTCTTGTTTTCGATTTTTCCGCCAAACAAATCGGTGACATAAAATGTGTCGACCGCCCGTTCGCCATAGGTCGCAATATGCGCGCTGTGCAATGTGACCTTGGACTCAAAAAGCGCTAGCGCCAGATTATTCAACAATGCAGGGCGATCGAGTGCGTTTACTTCAATCACGGTAAACCGGTTTGAGGCTTGATTGTCGATCAATACCGATGGTGCGATTTTAAAGGCGTCCGCCCGGCGCAACGCCTTTGGCTTAGCGTCGAGCTGAATCATCAATTTGGCGCGATTTGTCAAAGCTTCCTCAATGCTCCGCTTAAGTCGGTTTAGCTGCCCTTGCTCTTGAAAGGGACGCCCCAGCGGGTCTTGAATGAGGAAGTTGTCGACCGCCATCCCATCACTACTGGTATGAATACGGGCATCTATAATGTTGCCGCCAGCCAAATGTATGGCGCCGGCAATCCGATAGAAAAGACCCGGATGGTCGGCGGCAAAAACAGTGACCAGCGTTGCCCCCCTATCGGGGTAGAAACACGCGTCAATAGCAAGCTCTGTCCCGGCGTTCTTCAGAATATGCCCGGCGTTCCGCGCGATAATGTCATCGGGCTCCGCTATCCAATAGGCGTCGGGCAGGTTTTTCGCGAACGTTGCAAATTTTTCCGAGGGCAATTTTAATGTGGATTCCAGCTGCGCCTTTTTCGATGCGATCCGCTCGCTACGGCCCCTTTGCTTGTGACCCAAACGAAGCACTTCTTCGGTGGCCTCATATAAGTCCGACAGCAATTGCCGTTTCCAACTGTTCCACACACCTGGTCCAACCGCGCGGATATCGACAACGGTGAGCACGAGCAGAAGTTTTAGGCGTTCTGGGGATTGAACCGCTTGGGCAAAGTCCAAAATTGTCTTAAAATCAGCCAAGTCACGTTTAAACGCAGTGGCAGACATCAATAGATGGAAACGAACCAACCAAGCCACGGTTTCGGTTTCGGCTGGCGAAAGCCCCAGACGCGGGCATAAGGTGTCGGCCACTTCAGCCCCCAGCACGCTATGGTCGCCGCCGCGTCCCTTGGCGATGTCGTGCAGCAAAGTTGCGATAAACAATACCCGCTTGCTAATGATTTGCTGAACGATGGCTGTCGATAATGGATGGTCCTGCTTCAACTTTCCGCGGTTGATATCGGCCAGCAAGCCAATGGCGCGGATGGAATGTTCGTCGACTGTATAATGGTGGTACATGTCGAACTGCATCTGCGCGACGACCCTGCGAAATTCCGGGATAAATCTTCCAAAGATAGTGGATTCATTCATCCAACGCAGAACTGTTTCCGGGTCGCGCGGCGACGTTAGGACATCCAAGAACAGGGCGTTGGCTCTGGGATCACGGCGAACCACCTTGTCTACCAGCCGAGCATCCCTTTGTGCCGCACGCATCGCTAAGGGGTGAATTTCCAATTCATGCAAGTCGGCCAAATGGAAAATTTCGAGTAAGCGCACCGGGTCGCGCGCGAAAAATCCGTCATCGGGCAAGGCGAGCCGACCTCTGTCCAGTTGAAAGCCATTGAGCTTGCGTGGTTTGCGGACGAAATTTGGAATGAAACGGCGGCCTTTTTGCGCCATGGCCTCGTCCAAATGCGCGAGAAACAAGCCTGTGACGTCGCCGACTGTTTTTGCGTTCAGGAAATAATAATGCATGAACCGTTCTACCGCTGAACGGCCAGGGCGATCGGCAAACTGCATTATTTCAGCCACATCGCGCTGCAAATCAAACGTCAGGCGTTCTTCTGCCCTACCTGTTATATTGTGCATATGGCATCTTACGGACCACAGGAAATTTTCGGCTTTTCTGAAGCGGTTATATTCGTCGGCAGTCAGCAGGCCGACGTGCACAAGTTCGGACGCCGCAGGCACTTTGTGGACGTATTTTCCGATCCAGTATAGCGTATGCAGATCGCGAAGCCCGCCTTTGCCATCTTTGATATTTGGTTCGACGACATATCGGCTATCGCCCATGCGCTTGTGCCGGTCATCGCGCTCTGCCATTTTCAACCGGACAAAATCGGGTGCCGTATTGCCCACCACTTCTTTCCAGAAGCGCAGCGATGCTTCTTCATACACCCCGCGGTCGCCCCACACGAACCTGCTTTCCAGCAAGGCTGTGCGAATGGTCAAATCCTCCTGCGCCATTTTCACGGTTTCATCTAAGGATCTGCTCGACTGGCCAACTTTCAGGCCGAGATCCCACAACAAATAGAGGATCGCCTCCACTACTTGCTCTGTCCACGAGCTGCGCTTGTAGGGGGTGACAAAGGCGATATCGACGTCGCTGTGCGGCGCCATTTCGCCGCGACCGTACCCGCCCACCGCAAGTACCGCTATTCGTTCTGATGCAGTGCGGTTCGCGGCTGGATATGCGTGAACGGTTACATAATCATAAATCAGCCGGACAATCTGATCTATCAAGAATGCCTGTTCAGCCGAAGCGCGATAGCCCTGCGACGGGTGTTCGCCCAAGCGTCGCTTAATTTCTGCGCGACCTTCGGCAAGCGCGGATTGCAGAATTTCGAGCACGTGCGGACGCCGCGCTTGCGCGCCAGTTTCACGCACCACGCCCTCAATTTTTTCCGCAAGCGCGCTCCGGTCGATGATATCGCGCTGTTTGCTAATACGTTCCGCTGTTGCTGCCATCAGGCGACCTTAGTCGCCAAGTGGCACCATGTCAGCATCAAGCAGAGATCTTGGCATTATATTCCCGCCGCAGCGTTACCCGGTCAATCTTCTGGGTGCCCAATCGTGGCAAGGGCTCATTTACTTGCCAGAAATGCGCAGGGATTTTGAACGGCGCAAGGCGCGGCGCCAAAAAGGCCTTCAGCTCTTCTTCCGTCAGCGTCATGCCGTCCTTTGTCTGGTAGACAATGCCCGGAACCTCGCCATATTTTTCATCAGCGATGCCGAACACGGATAGCTCGACGATGGAATCATGCTCATAAGCCGCAGCTTCAACTTCGGGGCAGCTAATATTTTCGCCGCCACGGATGATGATGTCTTTCTTACGGTCCACAATGAACAGATAGCCGTCCTCGTCCAGATACCCGATGTCGCCCGTCCGGAAAAATCCATCGGCGGTAAAGGCATCACGCGTTGCTGCTTCATTGTTCCAATAGCCGTTGAAGTTGGCAATCGTACGAATAGCAACTTCACCGCGCTCACCCTGTGGCAAAATGTTGCCATCATCATCAAGCATTTGGACTTCGACGATTGGTTTTGTCGCTGGACCGGTGCTGGTAGGCTTTTCAAGATAATTGTCCGTAAAGTTACCGCAGCCAACGCCATTGGTTTCGGTGAGGCCATAGCCCAATAACGGATAGCCCCAACCCATTTCCTTGCGGATTTTTTTGACATGCTCGACAGGGCGAGGTGCGCCGCCCGCTGCAAAGGCAGTGCAGCTTGTTAGGTCATATTTATGCCGTGCAGGATGCGTTGCAAGCTCTATGCTCATCAACGGAACGCCAACGAAATAGCTGATCCGTTCCTTTTCAATGATGCGCATTGCCTCTTCGGCGTCCCATTTGGGCATCAACACAAGCTTGCGGCCAATGGCGAAGCTTTGCAGCACCAAAGGTATGGATGCGGTGACGTGGAACAAGGGCACGTTTACGAGAGCTGAAGGTTGCGCGGGCATTGCCTGCCCAGTCGAAGACAAAAGCTCGAAAAACACGAGCGTTTGCCCGACATAGCTCATTGCGCCTTGGACGACGGCCCGGTGGTCCGACACGGCCCCCTTGGACTGTCCTGTAGAACCGGACGTATACAAAATTGTGGCATTATCCAGCGGGTCGATTGCGGGCAGTGGGGTATCCGCGCCACCGCCCTTTGCGGTCAAAACGGATAAGCCATCCAATGGAAGTGAATCATGGTTTATGATCAGCAATTCACATCCGCCAAGATCCTGTTCCGCCATCCGCGCGGCGCGCTGTGTATCGGCAAGGACAAAGCGGCAACCGACCATGCGAATGCCTTCGGCAAGTTCGCCGCCTTGCCACCAGCCATTGAGCAAAGTGGCAACACCACCTGCCATGACAATAGCCATATAAGCGACAATCCAGTTGGCCGAATTGCGCGCGGCGATCCCAACGCGGTCCCCTTTTTGGAGCCCGTAACCATCGACCAATCCACCCGCCAATGCGCGTGACGCACCGTAAGTTTCTGCGAAACTTAACCGGATATCTCCATCGACCAGAAATTCTTTGTCCGCATGGGTTGCGCAGAAAAATGCCAGATAGTCCGACATATTTCCAGGCGCTTTGGCAAAAACCGGCATTTGTACGCCATATTTCTCAGCGTAGGTGATCGATAATGGGCCATCATTATCCATCAGACGCGCGATTGTGGCGTCGATTGCAAGGTCCAATTGGGATGGCATGTGATTCTCTCCTAAACGCTTTGTGCACCTTCTATTTGGCTCTATAGGAATGTCAAAAGATCCTGAGGAAATATTGTGACATTCGAGATTATTTCAACCGCTGCTGGCTTTATTCAGTTTACCGACCTTGGCGTAGGTCCTGTTGCGCTTGATTTGGGCTTCTTCCAGATCCGTTGGTACTCGCTTGGGTATCTGGTTGGCATCTTGCTTGGCTATTGGATGTTGCTGAAATTGCTCGCACGTCCTGGCGCGCCCATGTCACGAGAGCAAGCCGATGACATAATCCTGTACGCCACCTTGGGCATCATTTTGGGCGGTCGGATTGGCTATATTTTATTCTACCAACCATCTATTTTGCAGAACCCTATGGATGTCTTCAAATTGTGGGAGGGCGGGATGTCTTTCCATGGCGGTGCGATTGGGATCATATTTTCGATCTGGCTTTTGGCGCGCAAGCATAAGCTCTCTTTCTTACGGTTCTGTGATTATGTCGCCTGCGTCGTACCTTTTGGGATATTCCTCGTGCGCCTTGCGAACTTTGTGAATGATGAGCTTTGGGGCCGCGTCACCGACGTACCATGGGCTGTCGTCTTTCCCAATGGCGGCGATTTACCGCGCCACCCAAGCCAGATTTATGAAGCTATGCTTGAAGGGCTTTTGATGGCGGCGATATTGTGGCCATTATTCTGGAAAACCAAGGCGCGGTATAGGCCCGGGTTCCTAACGGGTATGGCCGCAATCATTTATGGCACAGCCCGGTTTTCCATCGAGTTTTTCAGGGAGCCCGACCAGCAGCTTCAGTGGCTGGTGGAAGCAAGCGGCCTGACCATGGGACAGTGGTTGACCATTCCAATGATATTGGTGGGCCTGTTCCTGTTGTTCACCGCAGGTGCCCGCAAGCAGCGCGGCGAGGGCATGGCCGGCAGTAACAGTGGCGCCTGATACAGAGCAAGTTGCAGTCCGCCTTGCGCAGCAGATAGAGGCGTCCGGCCCCATCAGCATTGCCGAATATATGCGCGTAGCCAATACCGCTTATTATGGCGGCGCTGATCCGCTTGGCGCGGCTGGCGACTTTATCACTGCCCCCGAAATTTCCCAGATGTTCGGCGAAATGGTAGGCATATGGCTCAGTGACATCTGGCTGCGCCACGGGAGCCCATCTGGCTGCTATTATGTCGAGCTTGGTCCGGGTCGGGGGACGCTGGCGGCGGATGCGCTTCGGACTATGAAGCGTTTTGGATGGGAGCCTTCTGTCCACTTTGTGGAAAACAGCCCAGCGTTGCGCGCCAAGCAATCCCAAGCCGTGCCGCATGCAACCTTCCACGACAATCTGGATAGCCTGCCGTCCGATGCACCTATGTTCATTGTGGCAAACGAGTTTTTTGACGCACTGCCTGTTCGGCAGATGATATTATCGCATGCCGGTTGGCAGGAGCGCGTGGTCGTGCGTGATCGAGGATCGCGCTTTGCCGCAATGCCGGGCGCGCCTATTGCCGATACTGTAATTCCTGAGCATTTTCGCGTTGCCGCCGTTGGCAGTATTTACGAAACCTGCCCTGACGCCGCTGCCATCATGCAGACGCTATCGCACCGGTTGGCGCAACGGGGTGGGGCAATGTTGACGATTGATTATGGCTATACCCAGCCAGGCCTTGGCAGCACGTTACAGGCGGTTCGAAACCACCAATATGCCGACCCATTTGCCGACCCCGGCAATTGCGATCTGACGGCCCATGTTAACTTTCTTGATCTCGCACGACGTGCCGAAAACAGTGGCTTGGCAGTCGCGGGACCAACGGGGCAAGGGGCCTGGCTTTCCGGTCTTGGTATTGACCAGCGCGCTCAAAGCTTAATGAGGGCGCACCCCGACAGGGCCGCTGATATCAATGCCGCACGCAAACGGCTGGTGCATCGGGAATCTATGGGCGCCTTGTTCAAGGTCATGGCAACATACGCAAAAGATTGGCCAAAGCCCGAGGGCTTTGGTCCCTAAACGTTTAGTTTACCCAATCGGCGATTTGGACGGCAACATCGTTGGCGGCGGAATTTAGCGCAGCGCCAGCTGGCGCAGCTTCGATTGCGGCTATGCGTTTGCGGGCCTCAAATCTGCGCTTTTCTGTTGTGCTGCCACGCATGATTTTTACCGCATCATAAACCACAACCGCCTCGTTGGAAGATGCGTCAATGCCAAACTCAATTAAGCTACCCGACAAGGACCGCGGCGCTTTGCCGCCTGCATCGATCTCATTGAGCACGAGGTTGCCGCTCTTTGCAGACACGGTTTCCACCAATAGGGATTGCATTAATCGGGCTGGCTTATCCGCCCAAAATGCATCCTTCAGATAGGCGATGCTGCTGGCATTGATCTGGACAGGTATCCGGTTGGTATCCAATTTGCGCGGAACATCTGGCGTCTGAATGACCAAGGCTTCTGTCGCCGAGGCTGTGCGTGCAACGCCTGCGGTCACAACATTGTCAGCGGTCAGTACAAGCATGGACGCTGGTGCCTTGCCGCCGAAGCTTACGCACCCGCCAAGTGCAAGGATGAGGGGTAGCGCAACGATGCGTGGGCCGAATTTTATGCTGAACATCATTTCTGGTTCCTGCTGCCGGGTTTATAATCTGGTAAGGCGGGGCTGCCAACGACGCTGCCAAGACCGCCTTGATCCACTTTCTCAGTCACGGACTTTAATGATCCAGATAGCTCTCTCAGATCACGTGCCAGTTTTGTGACTTCAGGCAAAGTCTGCGTATTAAGTGTTTCGATCGCTGGATTTGCATTGTTCAACGTGGTTTCCAATGCGGCCAAGCTGCCATTTGCGGACCGAAGCGTTTTGCGCAATTCGTCCAACATCGGGCGGCCATCGCTATCGAGCAGCCTGTTTGTGGTACCCGCCATTTTGGTAATTTCGTCTGCGGCCAGACCCGCCTTTTGCAGGGCAATGCGAGATTCTTGAATTGCTGCGCGCAAGTCAGGGCCTTGCGTCGCCAATGTGCCCGACAGGCTTTTAACATTATCGAGAATTTGTTCGATGGATTGTTGGTTTTTATCGGACAGAATATTGGTCAGCCGCTCAGTCAGTGTTGAGAGCCGCTCCAAAAGCAACGGCGCATTATTCAACAGTTCGCCCAACGCACCAGGCGTTGTGGGGATAACTGGAACGCCGGTGGGGCAGGCAGCCTTCGGATTGGCATCAGGGCAGATCAGGGCAGGCGCCCCCTTTACCGCACCATCAAGCTGTATTTCAGACACGCCAGTAAAGCCAACGCCGTTAATCGTCGCTGTTGTTCCCTGCAGCACAGGTACTGTTTGCTTGATGCTGATGCGCACACGCACAAAATTGGGATCAGGCTCCCATAATTCTATGCTTTCAATTTGGCCCACAGGGACGCCAGAGAATGAGACGCTAGAACCTTTGGCAAGGCCATTGACCGATTGCTGAAAGAATATGTCATACTCTTTCTTGTCGCCATCGCCCAGGCGCGAAAGCCACACCGTGAATGCCGCAAGCAACACTAGAAGTAGAAGGGTGACAGCACCCACCATCACATAGTTGGATTTGGTTTCCATCGTCCTGCCTTATGACCTTCCTAGTTGCTGCATTTCCGCACGTACTTTGTCATTTTGGTCGCTATGGCCGCGGCGTGCCGCGCGTCCGCGTGGGCCGCTGAAATATGCGTTGATCCAAGGATGATCGATAGCCAGCAATTCTTCAATGGCGCCAATGGCAATAACTTTTTGGTCTGCCAAAACGGCCACACGGTCACATATCGCATATAGCGTATCAAGATCATGCGTTATCAGAAAAACTGTTAGGCCCAATGTTTCCTTTAAATCGCGCGTTAAATTATCGAAATTGGCAGCGCCAATTGGGTCAAGGCCAGAAGTTGGTTCATCCAGAAACAACAATTCAGGATCCATTGCCAAGGCACGCGCCAGACTGGCACGCTTGCGCATACCACCGGATAGTTCTGACGGATATTTATGCGCTGCTTCTGGAGGAAGACCGCTCAAAAAGATTTTGTACCGCGCGATCTCGTCGAGCAGGTCTTTGCTGAACTCTGGATAGAATTCGCGCAACGGTACCTGAATGTTTTCCGCGACGGTTAAAGTCGAAAACAATGCGCCGCCTTGAAACAAAACGCCCCAGCGCCGCCTGACGTCGGTTGCCTCGTCTTCCTCTTTGCCGACCATGCCCTGATCAAAGACACGGATTTGTCCGGCCGTGGGTTGTTGCAGACCGATTATTGATCGCATGAGCACAGACTTGCCTGTGCCCGACCCGCCAACCACGCCCAGTATCTCGCCGCGGCGGACTTCGATGTTGAGGTCCTGGTGAATGACTTGATCGCCAAAGCTGTTGCATAGGCCAGTCACAGAAATGATGTTGGGTTGGTCCATGGCCTAGCCCCAGCCAATTTCGCTGAAAAATACGGCTAAAAATGCGTCGAGTACGATCACAAGGAAAATAGCTTGGACAACGGCTGCAGTGGTTTTTAGCCCAACTTCCTCGGCATTGCCTTTGACCTGCATGCCTTGAAAACAACCGGCCATTGCGATGATCGCGCCAAATATGGGCGCCTTGATCATTCCAACCCAGAAGTCGGTTAATGGCGTCACTTCGCGCAATCGCTGAACAAAAGTGGCGGGCGGTATATCCAAGACGATCCAGCACAATATGCCGCCGCCAATAATCGACATCAAGGATGCGTAAATGCCCAGCAAGGGCATCATAATCACGGCGGCTATCACGCGGGGCACAACAAGTGCCTCGGCCGGAACAACGCCAATTGTGCGCATGGCGTCGATTTCTTCGGTAATTTTCATCGTACCAATCTGGGCGGCAAAGGCGGAACCCGAGCGCCCAGCGACCATGATTGCTGTCATCAGAATGCCCAATTCTCGCAGCGTCAGTCGGCCGATGAGGTTGATGGTAAATATCTCGGCACCAAATTGCCGCAGTTGGACTGCGCCCTGCTGTGCGATAACGATTCCGATAAGGAAACTCATCAGGCCAACAATGCCAAGCGCTCGCACGCCCACCATGTCGAAATGCTGCACGACGGCATGCCAGCGAAAGCGGCCTGGATTCATCATCAAGATGAAGAATGCCTTCACCACTTGTCCGACAAAGCCAAGGAATTGCAAAAGCGTGGTAATACCGACCACAACGCCGCCGCCAACTTCAGCCAAAAAGCGATTGAGTGATGACACATGCGGTCTTGGAAATGCCTCTGCCGCATCAACGCCACTCACGGCGTCAATTAAGCGACCTGCATCTTTGGCGCATCCGGTAATGTCAGCGGCATAAAATTTGGCCGTCCGATGTACAAGCCATGCACCCACGGTATCCATCTGGTCGACGGCTGAAAGGTCGATTTGAGACACCGGGCCCGTCACATCGCGCAATTGGCTATCAACGTCACTGATTGAAGCGATGACAAAACTACCCGACAAGCGGACAATGCGTCCGCCTCCGGGGCTGTCTTCTACAACAAAATTTGCAGGGTTAGCCATGACCATATAACTGGCGTATAATAAGAACTATCACAAGCCTGTAGACGTTTTGCTTAAGA
>NZ_JBIKPH010000054.1:0-14525 GCF_044357595.1 Sphingorhabdus sp.
CCGGATAATGCGACTTTTCATCCCATTCGGCGGCAAAAGGCGTGATCGCATCTGCGGTGAATTTACGCGCCATATCCTGGATGGCAACTTGATCGTCATTGAGTTCAAACTGGCTCTGCATGAGGCCGCCCTAGCATTGCAGTTTTAAGTTATCCAGACATAAGCTTCGGGCAACGCACATATCGTGTTCGCAGACCATCGGCCTTGTCGGTGCGCACTATCTGCGCGCGGTCTGCGCTCAGTTTGAACGCCATCATCCGTGTCGATTTGTGTGTTTTATCCACAAATTGAAACTCGGCCGCCATGGTATTTGATGTCATGCGCTTGCCCTGCACCATCGTGCCAATGGATCCAGCAAACTTAATCAGGCGACCTTGAAGCGACATAATCTCGGCACCGCTGTCGGGATCCTGATCGCATGCAATAGCGCTGATGGCCCAGCGCCCCTGATACCCAGCAGGAAACCGGTTAATGGCAATTTCCAACGCCACATCGGCAACTCCCAAGTCGGCAGTCGGCGACGCTGCGCTCTGCGCACCGGCAACAGCATTTTTATCGGTTATTGGCCAACACGCGCCCACCGTCGCCCCCAAAAGGGTTGCGCTTAAACATAAAATCTTTGCGGCCATATATATTCGCCATATCTCTGAGCAAAACATGCGGATCAGGGATGGGTTCCATCGGGGGTATATATAACGAATTTGTAGCGCCGAAACGGGGCCTTAAAAAAAACTTGGCGCAAAGCCTATCTGCCTGCTAACCGGTTCCGGCCCGCACCCATAGCTCAGCTGGATAGAGCGCTGCCCTCCGAAGGCAGAGGCCAGAGGTTCGAATCCTCTTGGGTGCGCCATACTTTCAATGGCTTAGTGAAAAGCTTGAGTCTCGACCCGTAAAAATCCCGTAAAACATATATGAGCTTTACGTGGAATTAAGTTCCTTTTTTTGGCGGGTCCGATCACGATACCCCCCACCCCCTTCGAAAAACCTACCTAACTAGACCCCACCGGGGTGGCACCCCCCTGTTCTGAGATATGGGACCCACAGTTCCTTCTTACATACTATTCTGCTCTTCCGGTTAGCTGGGTTTCATCAGTAGCCTTTTAGGTGACGTCAATACCCCGGCTAGCCAGCACAATCCTAACGGCCTGTTGCTTGAAATCTTCCGTCTCCTTGATCGCCAAGATTGGGATCTTTAAGAGAGGTGTTTAATCTCAAGTGACCAGCGCGAAAGCCATCACAAGTCTATCAGGCTCAATTGACACTCCTGCTAGATCAAGCTGAATCGTCGTTTCGCATATTGCGCAGTACCCAGCGGATATGGCCGACGAAAGAGATTACCGAGGAATGCGCGTCTCCTGACAGTATCATATCATGGATCATCCGGTAGTTTAGGATATACTGCTCCCAATGCTCGCCCGGCGTCAAGTCGGCGAGAAGTATTGTATAAAAACGAATATAAGGGCGTCGGTAGAAGAATTCCAGATACTGATTGCCCGACAAGCGGTTGAGTTCGATGTGATAACGGTAAAGCGCCTCGACAAAATCGCGGTTATGTCTCCGCGTGTAAGCATCTTCAATCCGCTGGAATGCCTGGTTAGCAGTATAGCAGCTATCGACCTCACTCATCCGCCCAGTCGCCAACCTTACACCAAGCGCGCAGATGGCTTCCGTGAATTCGAGGAAATCGATCAGCTCTCCAACACTTAAGCGCCGAATGCGTGCCCCACGATTAGCTATCAGCTCTACGACGCCTTCACCTGCGAGCATATGCAGAGCTTCACGAACTGGCGCCCGGCTGACATTAAATTCCTCCGCCAGATCAGCCGCGATGAGGCGCTGACCTGGGGCATAGTGTCCCTTCATTACGCCATCGATGATGGCATCGACAACAAAACTGACAAGTGAAGCCGCAGCTTCCTCATTTGCGCCAGATGGCGGCTTTACTGGATTGATCGACATCCAGCCACCATAGTGAAAATATGAGGTCGCCGCCAAGCATTATTGCAGCTTGTATCTTCATGTCATTTTGCATACACTTTTCTTCGAATCATTAATTGGAGTTTTTATGGCGAAGAATATCGGATCAGAAACGGGAACTCTGCCTCAAGGCGACAACCTTGAAGGCGTAGCGCGCCAGCTTCAGCAGATTATCGGCCCGGAACATGTTCTGCTGGATGAGGCCAGCCGGCAGTTTTATTCAAAGGATCTAAGTTGGCTGCCGCACGAAGTGGCAGATGTCATCATCCAGCCGGCCAATCTGGATGAACTCTCCCAGGCTGTAGGCGTTGCGACACGTGCTGGATTTGCGGTCGTGCCGCGAGGTGGCGGCATGTCTTATACCAGCGGCTACACACCGGAGCGCCAGAGGTCAGTGCTTATTGATATGCGCCGCATGAATAAGGTGGTCGAGATTAATACCGACGACATGTATGTCATTGTTGAGGCGGGCTGTACGTGGAAAGAACTTTACGAAACGCTAGCCCCGCTGGGAGTTAGGACGCCCTATTGGGGGCCGCTTTCAGGCGCTTATGCAACTGTCGGTGGCGCGCTATCACAAAACAGTTTGTTCCACGGTTCTGGTACAGGCGGCACGGCAGCTGAAAGTGTAGTCGGCCTTAAAGTTGTGCTGGCCGATGGAACGGTGCTGACGACTGGGTCTTGGGCGCACAAGAACTCAACTCCATTCTGGCGGCATTTCGGGCCTGATGTCACTGGTTTGTTTACAGCCGATACCGGTGCGATGGGTGTGAAGGCAGTGGCCGCACTTCGTCTTGTCACTGCACCTAAGCACACGGGCTACCTCTCCTATAAATTCGACACGCTCGAAGCAATGTTAGCTGCACAGGTACGCACGGCGCGCCTTGGCATTTGCTCGGAATGCTATGGTTTTGACCCCTACTATAACGGTGGATTTGAGAAGCAGGGCATTACGTTTGAAGAGGGTCTGTCGATTGTTGGAAAGATTGTCCGCAAGGGCGGCCTGAAAGGATTAAAGCGCGCCGCCCAAGTGGCGCTGGGCGGCAAGAAAATACTCAAAGATGTAGCATATTCTCTGCATATGACCCTTGATGCCCACACTGAAATTGTGGCCTCCGAACATACCGATATCGTCGCAGAGATTTGCACCGAGGAAGGAGGGACTGAGATGGCAAGTTCCATTCCAACCGTTTTCCGCAATGCCCCTTTCGGCGGTGTCCGCACAATATTGCTTGGTTCTGACGGAGAAATCTGGATCCCTGTCCATGGGTATTTCCCACTTTCTCGCGCGATCGCGGCAGCACAAACGACTGAGAAGTTTTTAGCAGAGCGCAGGCCGCTGATGGATAAATGGGGTATCAAGACATCCTATCTCACATGTTTTTCGGGACCAGAGTTTGTGATTGAGCCCAGTTTCTATTGGCATGATGAACTAGGGGAATTCCGTCTTTCGCTAATCGAACCTGAATTTGCCGATCAATGGAAATCGATCCCTGCTGACCTAGAAAAACGACAGGTAGCACTCCAGCTCCGGGATGAGCTCCGCGACTTGTTCGATGGCCTCGGGGGGCTTCATCTCCAGATCGGGAAATATTACCCTTACATGGAGATTATGAACAACGCAGCACTACCCGCCGTCATTGAGGGCATGAAGAGCGTTGTCGATCCGCTGCGGTTAATGAATCCAGGGGCACTTGGCCTAAGATAGACATTAGTTGAGGTGTTAAATGGATGATATAACTTTGGGGTGCTCCCTGTGGGCGCTTGAAATGCGGCTTGAAGTCTCGCTGCGACCATATCCATAATACACTTGGTAGATCGAAACTATATTATGAACGTAATATGATATTTTAATACGGTTTGAAGGGAATGGTCAGTTATGATTCGCAAGGGATACGCAGATTGCAGTGGCGGTCAGATCCATTTCCGCTCAGTCGAAGGTGATGGCACGCCGGTGATTTTCTTTCATCAAACAGCGAGTTCAGGCCAGATGTGGCTCAAGGCGATGGAGCGCTTGGCTGGAAGGTGGCCGCTTTATGCGTTCGATACGCCCGGATTTGGCGGATCCTTTGATGTAGGACATGATCTAAAGCCTTTGATGTCAACCTATGTTGATTGGCTTTATGAGGCGGTAAGAGATTCCGGGATCGACCATTGTCATATTGTCGGGCACCATACGGGGTCGTGTATTGGCGTCGAAATGGCGGCGCGGTATCCCGATCTTGCCAAAACACTAACAATGGTTGGACCAGTGCCGTTGACGGATGAAGAGCGGGTAGCGTTTTCAAAGCTGTTTGGCACCCCTTTTACACCCACAATAAGTGGCTCCTATCTTCTTGATAATTGGGAATATTTGCGTAACCTCGGCGCTCATGCCGATCCGATGTTGATCCACCGTGAAATGGCCGATCAATTGCGCGCTTGGTGGGGTCGAGTGCAATCTTATGGTGCGGTTTGGACACAGGATTTCTCTCATTTCTACAAGGCTGTTAAATGCCCGATAATGATTGGCGCTGCCCAAGAAGATGTACTTCATCCTTATCTGGACCGAGCGGCAGAAATGCGGCCGGACGCCCGCGTCATTTCCCTCAGCGGGGCCAATTTTGAGCCTGACTTAGACGCAGTGAATTTTGCGGAAGGATTGATCTACTTTCTGAATGACAATACCTAGGACCTGTTGACAAATTCACGCATCCACAGGCGGAGTGAGACGAGGTGGATGAAGCCGAGATAGCTGTCGGCGGTTTTGTCTTATCGGGTGGCCAGCCTTCGGGCGTTTTTGAGCTTGTTGAAGCATCGTTCGACCATGTTGCGCAGGGCGTAGATGTCGGGATCGACCGGCAGTTGGATCAGCCGGTTACGCTTGGTCGGGATCATCGCAATGCCGCCGCGCCTTTCCATATCTTGGCGAATGAAATCAGCATCATAACCTTTGTCGGCGAGCAGCACTTTGGGCGCTGGCCCGTCGGCGTTCATGATCGGCAGATACCCTTTGTAATCGGAGACTTCACCGCCTGTCAGAGCAAAGGCTATGGGTAGGCCCATCGCATTGATGCGGAGATGGATCTTGGTCGTAAAGCCACCTTTTGAGCGGCCAAGACCCTGGCACGGAGTCCCCCTTTAGCGCCGGCTGAACAATGGTGCGCCCGGATTATTGTGCTGTCGATCATTTGCAGGCTGGGTTTGCCGCCGCCGCTGTCGTTGAACGCTTCGAGTAGCAACTCCCACAAGCCGGACAGCGTCCAGCGCCGGAACTGGCGGTAAACCGACGACCACTGGCCAAAATGTTCGTGCAGGTCGCGCCAGGCAACGCCTGTTCGCGCAATCCAGAAAATCCCATCAAGAACAAGCCGATGGTTCCTCGGACGACGCCCGCTGCGCGGACCGCGCTCGATCACGAATGGCTCAAGGCAAGCCCACTCCTCGTCGCTCATCAAACCCCGGATCAAGATAGCCTCCCCAAAAGCTACCTTGAATCAGATACTGGCCCTTTTGGGAATCCCCTTTGTCAACAGGTCCTAGGATCGCCAAGGATCCTCTAGTTCCCGAGAATTTTTCGGTTGAGAACCGATTGTGTTGACTGGTCATAGAGGCTTGTGAGCCGTTCTAAAGCCGACGCAGCTTCAGCTAATGCCGGTACAAGTCCGATCACATCTCCCACAAGGCCTACCATCATCTCTTCTCGCAGCTCCGCGTAAGAATCGGTTGCCTCAATCCCCAGCTCAGTCAGGCGGTACCCTGCCTCTCGCTTCGAGTGCCCAGTAACCCTCTCAATAAGGCCAAATTGCTCGATCTTACGCAGTGAATATTGGATCGTAGACACATCGTTCCGGTTGAGAAAGAGCAGCAGCTCCGATAGATTTTGGGCACCTCCGCACATACGAATTGAATGTAGCAACCAGACATCTTGCGGACCAAGCGGTCTTCCGCTCACGCTTTTATGTAAGAAATATGACCAGCGGCTAAAGGCTTCTAACACACGGATCATTGCCAATTCGGCGCGAGTGAGCGTCGAAGCGTCTGCTGACCTGGTCATATAGCGGTTTGAAGGATGGTCCACAACTTCATCTCCTGTTAGAAAAATTAGCTGTAATTTATACAAGCTTATGGCTTGTTTTACAGCCGAAAATACATGCTTTCTTTTCAGTTGACACATCAATCAATCGATGTCGATATATTTGTATACATAATCAGCAGACGACTGATGTTGAAATATAAGCCAATGGCATAGTTAAACTGCAGTTTGGTTTAGTGATATCGGAGGAGGCAAATATGAAAAAGATACAAATGCTATTAGTGACCGTTGCAACAGCGGCGCTGGTTCCATCGGCCGGGTTTGCTCAGATTGCAGAAAGCCCCCCGCAGGCCGAACCACCTGTTGATGAAAATGAAATCATCGTGAGTGGACTAAAGCGTGATCAGGCGTTCATTAACGTGCCAGTTGCTGTTCAGGTTTTTGATGAAAAGACGATTACTCAGGCTGGGATTACGCGACCCCAAGATTTTCTAGCGCTCACGCCCAACGTAACATTCCAAACGTCAAACCATGCCGGTGAATTTTTTGTCAATATCCGCGGACAAACCTCGGTTAGGCAATCCGAAGGGGCTGTGGCGTTCGTTATCGACGGCGTCCAACTCGCGACACAGAATGAATTTAACGGGGAACTTTTCGATATCCAACAGATCGAAGTTCTCAAAGGTCCACAAGGTGCGCTTTATGGCCGAAACGCTGCGGCTGGCGCGATTGTTATCACTACTAGGGCCCCAACTGATGAATTTGAGGTCCAAGCTAATTTTGGTTATGGCAATTGGAATAGCTCAAAGGCAAGCGTGAGTGTTGGCGGCCCAATCATTCCAGGCGTTCTGCGCTTCCGTGCATCGTTCGCCGCCAACGATTCTGATGGTCCCTACACCAACATAAATACCGGCGAGAAAGTGATGCGGTCGAACGAGAAATTGGCGCGGTTGCGATTCGATTGGCAGGCTGGAGAAGATACCACAGTTGATGTTCGATTTAATGGCAGTAGATTGCTGGGCGGTGCACTTGCTTTCAATTCGCAAGTTGTCGGTTCAACAATTGGCGGTGTGCCAGTCACCCGCATTGACACAAATGATACTAGCCTGCCTTACACCAACGATGTTTTGAGCAAGAACCGGCAAGACAAGTTTAGCACGTCGATGAAGATCGATCATGACTTTGGGGGTATTACGCTGACGTCGGTGACGTCTTACAATTTGATAACGGACAACTATCAGGGCAAAAATTTTCCTTATGGCGGATGGAATTTTCAGGGCAACGAATTTGTATCCGATGTTCTGTCGCCTGGACTGAATTTGGATATTTTGGCGGCATTCGGCGATAACACACAGAAGTTCAGGATTGCTAACAAAGCGATCATCCAGGAACTCCGGATATCATCGTCCAATGATGGGCCATTTCGTTGGCAAATAGGCGGCTATTTTCTCGATTCAAAGCGCAACTTTACGACTGAGCAAGGGTTAAATGGAAAACTGCGCCGCAACCCTACAACAGGGGCTTTACTGCCGCCGTTTGTCATTTCCGGAACCACGATTGGCGCACCCGTCGCGCCGGTAGATCGCCTTCTAATTGGAGGTGGGGGGATCCTACCAACGCTTGGTATCGATGGACCAGATTCCAACAACGGTACAGCCAACTATGACCGTAATGCATATACCGCTCGCAACTTCGCGCCGTTCGGTAATTTTCAATATGACGTTTCCGAAGCGTTCGAACTTCAGGCAGCTTTACGCTATGATATTGAGCGCCGCACCATCCGAACCGTAACGCCTAATATTGCTAATCCATTCTTTGGTGTCGCACCGGGTGCCCCGGCCGCTACTTACAATCTGTGCGTAGCAACCACCGGGCGAGCAGCGGCAGAGTGTAACGGGAAGAAAACATTCAAACAGCTGCAGCCAAAGGTTACACTCACGTACAAGTTTCCAAATAAGTCCGGCTCAATTTACGCCGGATATGGGCGCAGTTTCAAATCGGGCGGGTTTAATCCGATCGGCACGCGCGCGACGCTGTTAATAGGCATTCCAGATATTCTTGTCCAAGATACGTATGACAAGGAAGTTGCAGACTCGTTTGAAATGGGCTTCAAGACTGTCCTGTTTGACCGCCGCGTCAGCTTCAATGGCGCCGCATTTTATACCGAGGTCGAGAATGCGCAGCAGTTTGAATTCTTCCCAACAGGAGGAATCCAAGCAATTTCTCAAATCAAAAAGTCACGCATTCAGGGTATTGAGTTTGATGTGAACGCTCGCGTTACCGATAGTTTAACGCTATTTGGCGGCGTCGGCATCGCCGATACAAAAATTATCGATATTGATAGCCAGAATCCAACGGACCGCGCTGCGATTATCGGAAATCGGACGCCTTTTGCGGCGAACTATAACATCTCTGCGGGCTTCCAAATGACCCAACCGGTGTCAGGCACTATCGACCTGATTGCGCGAGCCGATTATACTCGGTCAGGGTCAATCTGGTATGATCAGCGCAATCTTGCCAACACGAAACGCGAACCGGTTGATCTCGTCAATGCTCGTTTCGGGCTAACCACTGATCGTTGGGAATTGACGCTCTGGTCAAAGAATCTCTTCGACAAGAGCTATAACAGTGATGCCGTTGTGATCTTGCCAGTCGCGCACGCCGTCTTTCGCGCTCCGGATCGCAGCTTTGGGGTCGAGGGGAAAGTGAAATTCTGACGCGGAAGGAAAATGTATGCCAAATTTGACATCCGTGAAAGGAACTCATTTGACAGCAGAGCAAATGATTGCAGTTTTGCCGGGCGGAATTCCGCCGCGAGGAAGCAAGTTGGCAGCACCGGTGTGGCGGATTGCCGCAACCCTGTTTGAAAGGCATTCGGGAAATGTTCGATTGCGGATGCTTTGTTCTGAGTGCGGGGTGAGTCACCGAACCGCTTGGCGCATGCGCGAAACTTTTCGGGATGCTGCGCAGTTAGTAATGGAACGGCGGATGCAACACGGCATCCTCTGATCTCTGAATTTGTGAAGGATTTTTATTAATGCAGAACGACATAGATCTCAAATCGCAATTCAATCATGGCGTCTTACCGCAGACGACCTCAGATGAATTTTCCCGTCAGGAGTTTGTGAAAAGTCTGAAGTATCACCTCGCAAGCAAGATTTCGCTAGGCAACAAAGACGCGTTCGAGGCGCGCGTGAAGCCAGTGTTTGAAAAGGCTGAGGGCAGGGCACCTGAAACTTATCACGAAGTGCGCAAGGCGATGTCGAAGGAGCCTTATTTCAACTTCTGGAGCGCGCTTCAGCGCAACAGTCAGGAAATGATGTGGAAATCGGTTCAGCAATCTGTGGAACGCCAATTGCCCGCATTGATCAATACCGCTGCAACGGCCGAAAAGAAGCTAGGCAGCCTTACGCTTGACCCGGCATTGGAAATTCCTCGCTATCACCGCGCAGTCGATATCCACTGCATGCCAGGCGGTTATCATACCGAATTTGCCAAAGACGATGTAGCAAATGGTGCACTCTATGATAGGGCCGTCTATATTTATGCAATGGGCAGGATGGGGCCATTTAATTCGGATATTGGCGATACCACCATTGACTATATCAAGACGCATTATCCCAACCTGAAGCCGCGTCGCATTCTTGACATGGGATGCACAGTAGGTCACTCAACCCTAGCTTATTGCGAAGCCTTTCCTGATGCAGAGGTCTTCGCGATTGACGTAGGCGCGCCAGTTTTGCGCTACGCATATGCCCGTGCGGGATCGCTTGGTAAAAAAGTGAATTTCAGCCAGCAGAATGCCGAATGCACAAATTTTGAAGATGGATTTTTTGATCTAATCGTAAGCCATATTCTGGTGCATGAAACCAGCAACGGATCGCTGCGCATGATCATGCGTGAATGCAACAGGCTACTGAGTGAAGGCGGTGTTGTTGTTCATGCCGAAACTCCGCCGTATCGTGACTTGTCAACATATGACGCCTTCATGCTCGACTGGGATACACGCAACAACAACGAACCTTATTGGGGTGCTTCCCACGAATTGGTAGCGAAAGATGTCGCTGCAGAAACCGGATTCGATCCAGACAAGGCGTTCGAGGCCTATCAGGCCAGCGCTTTTGATGCTGAGGAAGCAAAGCGAACGAAAGTATTCCAGGGCGGTGACTTCGGCGGCGGAGGTGCCTGGTGGCTCTGGGGCGCGCAAAAATAAAGGTAAATAGGTATGTCAGAACGCATAGAATTGCAGAAAAAAGCTCGAGGGCTGCGGCCAGAATATTTTGCCGATCCAGCGATCGACAAGGTGCTGTCGATCACAATGGCGCTCGCTGGAGAGACAGCAGTGTTGCATGATCGGCTCGATACGATTGAGCGTTTGCTTGAGGCGGGTAAGCCGTTCACGCGCACCGCTATAGAAGCTTATGTACCCGATGAGATCATTCGGACAGACCGTGACGCTTGGCGGGAATCATTTCTCGATAACGTACTGCGTATTGTTCATCAGGAACGCGAAGAGTTGGCCAAGCGAGCCGCCGACACCCAGACCTATGAAGAGGCGATTGCGCTTGTGGAGAATGACGTGTGAAAATGCAGTGCTAAGCTAACTTGCCTCTCGTCGGAACATTTGGCACTGGTGGGTGCGTAAATTAGCGGAGCATTGGCGTCATCAGTTGGGTTGATATTAGGCGGCGAGCTTGCGGTGATAGCTTTCAGACCTTAGGCTTCCTCCCCCTCGTCCGTGTCGACCCCGCTGCTAGCATCCCCAGCTTAGCCATAAGATTTTCGGTCTCGTGGAAGAAGACTGCCATGTCGTGTCGTTCTTGCCTTTCATGTACAGTCTGACCTGCACCATGATAGTTCCAATGATCTGCACCTCGCTTGATAGCCTCTGGATTTTTGGCGCCATGATATCTGCACGTTGTACAGCCCCATTTCGTCACTGCTGGGTTCCAGCACCTATCGCCCCGCGCCTTACACTTAGCAGTGCAGCGTTTTGTTTTGCCTGACAGAACGTTTGGGAGAGGCACTAGTCCGATTTCTTACATTACATCTGCCGAGGTGCGCGCCAGACGGGCACTAGCTGAATTGTTCGCTGACCTATGGAAGTGGCCGTGTGCGCGGGTTGCCACCATTGCCACCAGTTTCGACAAACTCTTATAACTATTACTCTTCCTTATTTTTATAAAAGAGGTGGCAATGGTGGCATGCGCTCGAAAACTTATGCAAATCAGGCGTTTTTTGTTACCACCACATCTGGCAACTGCTGGCAAATTTGCCACCTTTTTGTTCATTTTCACGATCATCAGTCCAACCACTCGATCTTTCCACCCATGAATTGGGCAAATTCGTTCCGCGCATCTGGCCATGATGGCAACTGCTGGCCGCGTTCCAGAATATTACGGTTCATCTGTCGATCTCGTTCGGCGGAGGGGCAGAGGCGCTTGAGGGCTTGATGCACGTCACGCTCCTGAGGTGCTGTATAAAGGCGGGCCCCCTTCTCGTATTCCTTCCAACCCTCCAGCAGCGTTTTTGTACTTACGAAACGCGGGTCTTGCCAAGGATCCGTTGGTTCCCCGCGACTGCCGGGGTAAAACCAGCCAATTTGCAACACCTCAAACCAGTACCGGTCGAAACCGCTGAGCGACTTTAGCCTTTGATCCATATGGGCTTCGGTTTTTGGCCTCTGGCGGACATTAAAATTACTAAGATCTAGGGAAAGCATATCATTCACCATGGCGGCAATCACGGCGGGGTCATCGATCGCCTTGTGCACGTTATCCCAGTACGCGTGATCACCCTTGCGGGCGTCTGACACTTGAAAGAAAGCAAACCGGCGGTCATCAGCCTCAACCTGAGCAAAATGCTTGTGGTTACTCGCAGCGAAGAAGCGGTGGTAAGAACTGATTGAGCGGCGCGGCTGATATTTTTGCTCGATGGTAACAGTAGGGTCAGGACCCGTTAAAATGCTTGCATAATGGTTGACTGATTGATTCAATGGCGGCGTCAAGGAGGCGCTGTTGATGGATTACCCCTATTTGCTGAGTCAGGCGCAGATGCGCCGTATTGAGCCATATTTCCCGCTATCGCACGGTATTCCGCGGGTTGATGATCGGCTGATTGTGTCGGCCATCATCTTCGTGATCAAGAACGGCCTGCGCTGGCGCGATGCGCCGCGCAGCTACGGGCCGCACAAGACGATTTATAATCGCTTCATTCGCTGGAGCCGTCTGGGCGTCTTCAACCGTATCTTCGCCGAACTGGCGGGCGAGGCTGGAGAGCCAGACCGGATCATGATCGACGCGACGCACCTCAAAGCTCACAGAACTGCGGCAAGCCTCTTAAAAGGGGGGCTCTTTCCAGATGTATCGGGCGCACCAAAGGCGGGCTGAACTCAAAGCTGCACGCGGTCTGCGATGGCGAGGGGCGCCCTATAATGATGCTGCTCACGGAAGGTCAGATGAGCGATCACAAGGGCGCTTATCTGCTGCTTGACGCGCTACCAAATGCTAAGGAACTGCTGGGCGACAAAGGTTATGACAGCGACTGGTTCCGCGCCGCCCTGACAGCGCGCGGGATAACCCCCTGCATCCCGCCAAAATCCAACCGCAAAGTGCAATATCACTATGACAAAGCGGTCTACAAAAAACGCCATATGGTCGAAAACCTGTTCGCTAAAATCAAGGATTGGCGCCGCATCCACACACGCTACGATCGATGCGCACACACCTTCATGTCGGGCATCTGCATCGCCGCTACCGTCATCTTCTGGTTGTGATCAATGAGTCCTGACCCTAATTATAGGGCGCCTGTGCCTCCATTAGCTCCCACTTCTGACGCCAAGCCCGATTTCGCCGTCATGCGGCGCTTTCTGCCCTATTTATGGCCGAAGGATGAGGCTGGCTTGCGCGCGCGGGGCTGATCCAGATTGGCTATCGCAAGATTTTTGTGGCGAACGCGACTGCCCTGACATGGATCGAACCATAGGAACGGCGGATCGGTTCGCTTGCTCGAAGAACTTACCACTGAACGCAAGGTATCACGGGTGGGGCAGCGCTTTCGAATGGAAATAGCTGAGTCCCTTATGTTGAACGGAAAAATAGTCATTCCATCTGGGTCGCCGGTGCAAGGCGAGATTACTGAAGTTCGTAACAAAGGGATGTGGGGCAAGTCAGGACACATTACCGCTAGGGTATTGTACGCCACTGTTGGTGGAAGACAGGTAAGACTATCAGGCTCGTTTGATGATAAGGGTGTGACCGGAACTGCAGGCGTTGTTGGAGCAATCATTCTGGTGCCGGTAGTTGGATTTTTTGTAACTGGTACCAGTGCAAGAATTGCTAGTGGGTCAGTCGCAGGAGCTTTCCTGGATGAGGACATCACTGTCCTACCTTAAGAGTACCTAAATAGACCTTAATGTCCGGCAGAATGGACACGGAAGGTCTGGCGTTTACGGGAGTGCGAAGATCCGCATTCCCGTATTTCGTAAAACCAAATATCAGAACGGCTGGAGCTAATGGCTACGTAACTGATCTGAGCGCATCTCAAACAAGCTCCAAAATCATCTTAACTACCTGTAAAAAAGTAGAATATGTCAATTTTTACACAACAAAAAAATGCACAAATCGTGCACACGACCCAGAAATACACCATAAACTATTGATTTATAACGATTATTTTAATCATTAAGTGCCCTCCGAAGGCAGAGGCCAGAGGTTCGAATCCTCTTGGGTGCGCCATTTAAATCATTGATATATAACAATATTTAAATGCAGCGATGTGCCGACTGCGGCTGTCGAACGACACCTCCCCATTTCTGTTGGCAAAGCAGATGGGAACCTCAATTGAGATGCTGTAGAAGTTCTACGGACAGACAGTATCTCAGCCTTGGCTGCTCGGATATCGAAGGGTAATCAGACGGTCGGAGATGGCAACGGCAAGGTTTACCCGTTTGGTTGAAAGTATCTCGAGTTGGTAGGATGCTTATCGCACAGCGGGAGACGGACATACATTTCAGTAGCTGTCCGAAATGCTATTTTGCTCAAAGCGCTTTTTTCTCTTTCACAAACAATGCGAATTCTCCCAGCATCGCCGACCACCATTCCAAAACATCGGTAAAGTTCGCTTTATTAAGACCGCCGGTTGTAGTGATGTCATACGCCAGTTGAAGCTCTTTCTTTTCCACAGAGGCTCGAATGAAGCGGGTTTTGGCGTTCCACGCATTTGCATATTCTGGCGTGTTGTCATCCTCTGCACCGAAATAGGATACGAACTGCAATGAACTGCATTCTTTTCCTTTGTCACACTCATAAAAAAGTATTTGGAACTTGAAGCCGCTAGCCTCGCTGTAGATCATCGGGTCGCCGGCATCATCCTTGTCGACCTTTGCCCGAAAGCCTGCATCTTGAACACCAACTGCGACTGTTTCCGGCTTGGAAGCACAGATCAGTCCAGCGGGGCATCCCTCCTGAGCCCTTGCGCTGCCACTAAACGACATCAATCCTGCAGACATCAGAATTAGAGTTTTCAACTTCAC
>NZ_JBIKPH010000047.1:0-15582 GCF_044357595.1 Sphingorhabdus sp.
AGCGATGAGTTGGATATGAGAGATAAGGCCGCGTGGGACGCTGCTGAAAAGGTCGCTGATTACGAGCATGGCTGGTCATCGGACATTGAAACCGACTTCGCGCCCAAGGGGCTGACCGAAGATACCGTTCGCTTCATTTCCGCCAAGAAAAATGAGCCTGAATGGATGCTCGAATGGCGGTTGAAGGCGTTTGCATCGTGGAAAACGATGACGCCGCCTGATTGGGCAAAGCTCAACGTGCCCCCCATCGATTACCAGGATGCATATTATTACGCCGAACCAAAGGCCAAGCCAAAGCTTGGCTCGCTGGACGAGGTAGACCCCGAAATTTTGCGTATTTATGAGAAGCTGGGCATCCCGATTGCAGAGCAAGAAGTGCTGGCTGGCGTCGAGGGCGCGCGCCGCGTGGCTGTGGACGCCGTGTTCGACAGTGTTTCGGTCGCCACCACCTTTCGCGCAGAACTTGAACGTGCTGGCGTGATTTTCCGCAGCATATCGGAGGCGATTAAGGAATATCCGGAGTTGGTGAAGAAATGGCTCGGCAAGATTGTGCCGATGCACGACAATTATTTCGCGACCTTGAACTGCGCGGTCTTCTCCGACGGGACATTCGTCTACATCCCCGAAGGCGTGCGTTGCCCGATGGAGCTCAGCACTTATTTCCGGATTAACGCCGAAAACACCGGCCAGTTTGAACGCACGTTGATTATCGCCGACAAGGGCAGCTATGTCAGCTATCTCGAAGGCTGCACCGCGCCAATGCGCGACGAAAACCAATTGCACGCCGCCGTCGTTGAACTCGTCGTGCTGGACGATGCGGAGATCAAATATTCGACGGTGCAAAACTGGTACCCCGGCGACGCCGAGGGCAAGGGCGGCATCTACAATTTCGTCACGAAGCGGGCGTTGTGCCAGGGCCGCAACAGCAAGGTGAGCTGGACGCAAGTCGAAACCGGAAGCGCAGTGACGTGGAAATATCCTAGCTGCGTCCTCAACGGCGAAAACAGCGTTGGAGAGTTTTACTCGGTTGCCGTCACCAACAATTATCAGCAAGCCGACACCGGCACCAAGATGATCCACAATGGCAAGGGCAGCCGCTCGACCATCGTCAGCAAGGGTATCAGCGCGGGCCACAGCAACAACACCTATCGCGGGTTGGTTCGCGTGGCACCCAATGCCGAAGGCGTGCGCAACTTCACCCAGTGCGATTCTTTGCTGCTTGGGTCCTTAAGCGGCGCACACACCGTCCCCTATATCGAAGTGCGCAACCCAAGCGCGCAGATCGAACATGAGGCGACGACGAGCAAGATTTCGGACGACCAGATGTTCTACGCGATGGCCCGCGGCCTAAACGCCGAAGAAGCGGTCGCATTGATCGTCAACGGTTTTGCCAAGGAAGTGCTGCAGCAACTGCCGATGGAATTCGCGGTTGAGGCGCAGAAATTGTTGGGCATTTCGCTCGAAGGGTCCGTCGGATGACCCTTTATCCCGCGACGTCCGCACACAGTCTTTACGGAATTAATTGATAATGCTTCAAATAACGAACCTCCACGCCAATGTTGGCGAAAAGCCTATTCTCAAGGGCCTCACGCTCTCCCTCAACGCGGGCGAGATCCATGCGATTATGGGACCCAATGGCGCTGGAAAATCGACGCTGGGATATGTGCTGTCTGGTCGGCCAGGCTATGAAGTAACCAAGGGTTCAGTGACCTTCCACGGGAACGACCTCCTCGACCTTGAACCGCATGAGCGCGCCGCCGCTGGCTTGTTTTTGGGTTTTCAGTATCCAGTCGAAATACCGGGCGTGTCGAACGTCCAGTTCCTGCGCGAAGCATTGAACGCGCAGCGCAAGAACCGAGGCGAAGCGCCTTTATCGGGCGCTGAGTTCCTCAAGGTTGCGCGCGAACAGGCGGGCGCACTCGGTATGGATATGGACATGCTCAAGCGTCCGGTAAATGTGGGTTTTTCCGGCGGCGAGAAGAAGCGCAACGAAATGGTGCAAATGGGCATCATCAACCCCGCGCTCGCGATTCTTGATGAGACCGACAGCGGCCTCGACATTGACGCGCTTCGGACGGTTGGCGACGGCATAAACCGCATCATGCGCAAGCCTGATAAGGCCGTGTTGCTGATAACGCATTATCAGCGGCTACTTGATTATGTGAAGCCCGACTTCGTCCACGTCCTTGATAATGGCCGCATCACGCGGACCGGCGGCGCGGAACTGGCGCTGGAGCTGGAACGTGACGGGTATAAGGAATTGGCTGCTTGAATCGGAGTGCGCCCACACGGCACGACGAGGCATGGCGCTATAGCGACATTTCCGCTGTAGAGGCCGCGTGGCCATTGGCTGCGCCTGAAAGCATCATTGTGCCTGCAGGCGGCCACTTCGCGCGTACGATCTTGCAGGACACTGGATCCATCCACCAACTTGATATTGCCATCGGCAAAGGTGCAACTACCGCAATCCATGTGCTCAACATCGGTGGCGATTATGGCCGCGTTGAATTGAATATCACGTTGCATGAGGGCGCGGATTTCAAACTGGGCGCAGTGCAAATTGGCGGCGGCACCCAAAATCTCGAAATTGTTACCACCGTCACGCATGCCGAGCCCAAAGCGACGTCGTCGCAGATCGTGCGCTCGGTCCTCGCTGGCACCGCGACCGGAACCTATCTGGGCAAGGTCGCCGTCGCGCGCGATGCGCAGCTGACCGACAGCGTGCAGTCGGTGAAGGCCATGCTGCTTGACCGCAGCGCGACCGCCAACGCCAAACCCGAGCTCGAAATTTACGCCGACGACGTCAAATGTGCGCATGGCTGCGCAATTGGCGAGCTGGATGCGATGGGGCTGTTTTATCTGCAAGCACGTGGCATTGCGCCTGCGGATGCAAAGAAGCTGATGTTGCAAGCCTTTGTCGCTGGCGTTTTTGATGGCGCTGCGGATGAGGAGATGCTCACTGACGCCGCGCTGAAGAAATTGGGCGAATTGGTGTGAACGGGATCAAACCCCAATTCCCGGGCCTGGCCAACAACTGGCATTATCTCGACACCGCTGCAACGGCGCAAAAGCCGCAGGTCGTGCTCGATGCGATGATGCGTGCAGGCGGAGTGGATTACGCAACCGTTCATCGCGGTGTGTATGCGCGGTCGGCGAATATGACTGTGGCATTCGAGGCGGCGCGGGATCGCGTTGCCCGCTTCATGGGTGCAGCTTCGTCCAATGAAATCGTTTTCGTGCGTGGTGCCACAGAGGGCATTAATTTGGTTGCGCAAAGTTGGGGCACCGCGAACATAAAGGCGGGCGATCGCATCATGCTGAGCCAGTTGGAGCATCACAGCAATATCGTGCCGTGGCAAATGCTCGCCGAGAAGGTTGGCGCGCATATCGATGTCTGTCCGTTGACCGCGGGCGGCCAAATCGACCTTGACTGGCTAGAGACGCATTTGACGCCCGCGCATAAGATGGTCGCGTTGGCGCATGTGTCGAATGTGCTTGGATCGGTGCTCGACGCCAGACGTGCGGCAGACGCCGCCCATGCGGTTGGTGCAAAATTCTTGCTCGACGGCTGCCAGGCGGCACCGCGGATGCATTTGAACATGGCGGACTTCGCCTGCGATTTCTACGTCATGTCCGGGCATAAATTGTACGGCCCGACGGGTATTGGCCTGCTGTGGGCGCATGCCGATACGCTTGATGCGATGCCTCCATATCAAGGCGGCGGTGCGATGATTGATCGCGTGACGTTTGAAAAGACAACCTACGCCCCTGCGCCTTCGCGGTTTGAGGCGGGAACGCCGATGATCATTGAAGCCATTGGATTGCACGCCGCTATCGACTTCATCGACAGCTTTGGCCCGGAAGCCATTTTCGCACATGAAAGCGCGCTGGCCGCGCAGACGCGCGATGCCTTGCGTGCGATTAACGCGATCACTTTATACGGTCCTGAACAATCGGCGGGGATAGTCTCCTTCTCGATGGAGGGGGTGCATCCGCATGACATCGGCACGATATTGGACGAAGAAGATGTAGCCATTCGGGCTGGCCACCATTGCGCACAGCCGCTGATGGACCATTTGGGCGTGCCTGCCACTGCGCGGGCAAGCTTTGGGATTTACAATGATGAGGATGATGTCGCGGCGCTAGTGCGCGGCCTCGAACGGGTGAAGAGGATTTTTGGATGAACGAGAACATCCGCATAGAAGAAGTCGATAGCGTAGAAAAACCGCCGAAAGCGCGGGTAGAGAGCGCACCGGAAACCTTCGAACGCCAGAAGGACTATCTGGAGGGCTTTCTTGCGCAGAAGCCTGCCGTGTCCGCGCCAAGCGAGCCCGATAGCGATTTGTACGAGGCGGTAATTGCCGCGCTGAAGGAAATCTATGATCCGGAAATTCCGGTGAATATTTACGACCTTGGCCTGATTTACAATGTCGAGATCAATGATGGCCATGCCGTCGTTTCGATGACGCTAACAACGCCGAATTGCCCGGTTGCAGAATCGATGCCTGGCGAAGTTGAAATGCGCGTTGGCGCAGTCCCTGGCATTGGCGATGCCGAAGTGAACCTGGTCTGGGAGCCCGCATGGAGCCCGGCCAATATGACTGATGAAGCCCGTCTGGAGCTTGGAATGCTATGACCGATGTTAAAACACGCGCCCGCCCTGCAGCCGTTGTTCTGACGCCTGCCTCCGAAGCGCGGATTGCGGAACTAATGTCAAAGGCACCCGAAGGCGCGATTGGCGTAAAGCTCTCCACCCCGCGCCGTGGCTGCTCGGGGCTCGCTTATTCGGTCGATTATGTAACTGCGGCAGTGGCGTTCGACGAGAAGATCCAGACGCCCGGCGGCGTGCTATACATCGACGGCGGTTCGGTTCTTTATCTCGTTGGCTCGATGATGGATTGGGTCGAGGATGAATTTGCCGCTGGCTTTGTGTTCACGAACCCGAATGCCACCGGAAGCTGTGGCTGCGGCGAGAGCTTTACGGTTTAGAAATCGAATTGCAGCCGGAAGGCAACGCCCACATCATCTGACGCAGCGTCGAAATGGCTCGGCTCGTTCCGCCAGAACAGGTTTGACGAGAAATAACCGTCGTACATTGGCAGACCCCACGCAAGCTCACTCGCGATCTCTTGCCCCTTTGGTGCAAGTGAAAACTGACGGACGCCGAATGTTGTGCCAAGCGTTGCATAATCATAAGCAACAGGCACGTTAAGCGCGAGGCCGCCACGCGTCACGCGCAAGGGTTGCGCAATCCGGAACGCAAGGTGGTCATTGCGCGCCAAAATATCGCTGCCCGACACATCCATTGAGAAGGCGTTGCTATGCACCGCGCTTTGGCCCGTCAACGATCCGCCCGCATTGGCATAGGTCCAACCCTGCCGCCAGCTTGCGCCAAGCGACCAGGAGCCGAACAGTTTAACATCACCCCTGCCATCGACAAACACGCTGCGCGCGCCATTGTGGCCGATGAAGTTGGCGAACCGAGCGCCCAAAATGGTCTCCTCCTCGCGCATCCAATTTGCACCCAAGGCAAATTTGGCTGGGCCAATCGGGCGATCTACGCCAAGCCCAACTGACGCATAAGGGTAGCGTTTTTGCGTAGTGCGGAAAAACACGGCGGCGCCGCGTTCAAACATATGTGTCGCGCCGGTTTCGACATTCCCTGTCAGGCCTAAGCGACCAAGCTGATGGCGCATCGCGAAAGATTGATCTGGCGTCCTGTCGAGCCCACCCTCCATGCGTGCATCTGTCGCGGTCAGGAAAGCGCCGCCAGACATGCCTTGCAAGGCCGCAACCTGTCCAGCAGCTGCTTGGCGAATGCCAAGGCTAAGCCACGTATCGCGCGCGATGGTGGCACTGATGCGGCCGGCCAATATACGCGCCTGGTTCCGCTGCCCGCTGGACAAAGCCAACGGCGCAAGCTGCGCATTGCCGCCATTGCGCGCGCTAATCGAAAAAGCGAGTTCAGTTGTTCCCCGCGACAGACTGACCGAACGTCCTTGATCGACCAAAGCAGGCGTAAGCCGCAGGCGCGGGGCGCTTGCATATATGCCTTCAGCAATGTTGATATCATAGGCGCGGCCATAGCTGTCGAGCACCACCGCCTGTAACGGCCTATTGGATAAAGCAACATCCCCCATAGGTGCCGACGTCGTGCCACCATTTCCACTGAGCGGAACTGCCATAGTGGTGCCTGCGAGCGATGTCGTTCCGGCGGGCGCAAAGGCGCGCCCAATATCCAATATGCCGCGTCCGTAAATCGCATCAGTACCGGCAGCACCTACATCACGCGCTGATGACAAGAGCAGATTTACAATCTGTGCGCCCGTGAGATTGGGAAACGCTTGCGCCAGCAAAGCTGCCGCTCCGGAAATCTGTGGCGCAGAGAAAGACGTGCCATTGAAAACTCTGACAAATGTCTGACCATTCTCGACGAAACGATAGATGGTGTCGTTCTGATATTCGCAGCAAATGCCTTGCCCCAATGCGGACAACACTGCATTTTGCGAGACACCCGCCTTGTTGCTAAAGTTAGATATGACATCCTTGTCATCGACAGATGTCGAAATGATAACGAGCCCGTTTCCGTTGGCCAGTAGAGCTTGAGCAAAGGGGCTTGGGTTGTTCGGGTCAAAGGCAGGCGCAGCATCATTGCCCTCATTACCAGCGGATACAACAATAACGACTCCGGCCAAGGTTGCGCGATTTATCGCAGCCCGTAGTGTCGTACTAGCGCCGCCCGCACCGCCGAGGGAAATGTTTATAACACGCGCGCCATTGTCGACTGCACGGTTGACCCCGGCTGCAATGGAGGTGTCAAAAAAGGAACATGAAGCCGCATCTTTGCCGGGGGCTGCCGTGGTACAGCTTCCCGCCTGATCTGCCCGAAGTGCTAATATTGTCGCATTATAGGCGATGCCATGTACATCGCGATCATCTTTGGCGGCTGCAATGACTCGCGTTACCTCAGTACCGTGCCCGTCTTCATCACCAAGCGGCCTACCCGCACCCGTTACGTCGCCCGACTGTGCATGAATGCGGCCAGTGAACTCGTGGCTATTAGGATCAATCCCTGAATCGATCACACCAACGGTTACGCCTCGCCCGTTAGCGCCTGCCTGATAAGCAGTGATCGCACGGTGAAAGCTCGGCCCATCTGAGCGGAGATATTCTGTTGTTGTGAAATTCGTCGACGGCGGGGGCGGAGGGGGCGCGACCACAGCGGGCGGCGGAGGCGGGAGAGACGGTGGAGGAGCGACCACGACTGGCGGAGGAGGCGGGGGTGGGGGCACAACGGCGGGCGGAGGAGATGGCGGGGGAGCGACGACGACCGGCGGGGGGGGTGGGGGAGATGGCGGGGGAGCGACTACAGAGGGCAGCGGAGTCACAACAACTGGCGGAGGTGGCGGTGTGACTACAACCGGTGGCGGAGGAGGAGGAACGGTTGCCGGCGGCGTTGGCGGCGGCGCTGGTGGAGCAGGGGGCAAGTCGGCCGTGGGTGGAACCGGCACGGGGGTCGAATTCACGCCGCCGCCACCGCCGCATGCGGACAGTGCGAGTGCAAAAACAACCGATGTGCCGATTGCTATTTTGCGATCAACCAGCGCTGTAGTCAAATCCGTAACATAGTCATGGGAGAGAGACCTTCATCCAAAGAATGGCCAATGTAAATATGATTCTCTATCGGTAGGCTTAACATGCCCGTTGAGTAACGCAGGGTATGTTGTTAGGCGCCGTCGATGCAAACTCCTTTCGCCCATATCGATACTTGGATCTTCGATCTAGACCTAACCCTATACGGCCCAGAAGCCAACATTATGGCCCAAGTCCGGGACCGGATAGCTCTTTTTGTAGAAAAGCATTTCAATATCGGGTCGGATGAAGCCCACAAAATACGGCACACCTATTGGAAGAAATATGGCACGACGCTTGGGGGGTTGATGGCCGAACACAAGGTGGAACCCAATGGCTATCTAGATTTCGTGCATGATGTCGACATGGGCCTATTGCGTCCCGATCCCGATTTGCGCCGTCAGATTACGTCGCTACCCGGTCGGAAGCTAATCTTCACCAATGCTGACGCGCCATATGCGGAGCGGGTCTTGGCAGCCCGCGGGCTTAATAACCTGTTTGAAGACATCTTCGATATTCACCGGATGCAGCATGTGCCAAAACCTGGGGTGGAAAGTTATGATAACCTGTGTGCGCAGCTTGATATTAATCCTGCACGTGCGCTTTTTGTCGAGGATTCCGCGCACAACCTTGCGCCGGCCAAAGCGTTGGGCATGACAACAATTTGGATGAATCATGGCACCGAAGCTGTTAGCAGCGACACAGAACAATATATTGATCTCGAGATTGCCGATCTGAATGACTGGCTTTCCTCCATCCACACAATTGAAGGCACAATATGACCGACCAGCTAGCCACAATCATTAACGCCGCTTGGGACGCACGCGATGGTGTTTCGAGCGCCACCCTAGGCGAATTACGTGATGCAGTGCAGACCGCCTTGGCGGGATTGGATGATGGATCATTCCGCGTCGCTGAGAAGCGCGATGGCATATGGCAAGTGAACCAGTGGCTGAAAAAGGCGGTACTGCTGTCGTTCCGTTTAAACGACAATATCATTGTCGATTGCGGTTCTGCAGGTGCGCCGGCTTACGACAAAGTGCCCTCGAAATTCAGCGGTTGGGATGCTGAACGGTTCCGAACAGCAGGTTTCCGTGTTGTGCCGGGCGCTGTGGCCCGCCGCGGTAGCTATGTTGGCAAAAACGTCATTCTGATGCCAAGCTTTGTCAACATCGGCGCGCGTGTGGATGAAGGGACCATGATAGATACCTGGGCAACGGTGGGAAGCTGCGCGCAGATCGGCAAGAACGTGCATTTGTCGGGCGGCGTTGGCATTGGCGGCGTGTTGGAACCGCTTCAGGCGGGTCCAGTCATAATCGAAGACAATTGCTTCATCGGCGCGCGTTCCGAAGTTGTCGAAGGCGTCATTGTCGAGGAAGGCGCAGTGTTATCCATGGGCGTCTTCATCAGCTCAACCAGCAAGATTATTGACCGCACGACGGGCGAAGTCTTCGTCGGCCGCGTGCCTGCTTATTCCGTTGTGGTGCCTGGCTCGATACCCGGCAAAGCGTTGCCCGATGGCAGTCCCGGCCCAAATCTCTCCTGTGCAGTCATCGTTAAACGCGTCGATGCACAGACCCGCGCAAAGACCGCAATCAACGACCTGTTGAGGGATTAAGTCGGCAGACCGATCCAGAACACGGCAAACTATCTTGCAATTCAGACCGAATCGCTCCATATCGTGGGGGCGGACCGGGCCCCTCTGACGTTTGCTTCTTCGGGAGAAATGTGATGTCGGCCGCATCGGATGTTTCCGGTGCATTGGTCAGGCGGTCTTCAAACCCCCGAAATACGCTAGGCCGAGCCCGGAGCATCCGATTGAACTTCAACTATGTTCAATGAGGATGATATCATGACTTTTTCGTCGTTTCGCCTGATGCAATATCACCAGAAGATAGACCGCGAATTGCGCACAGAGATTGCCCGGTGCTGGCCCGATGGATTCCGGATCCAAAAGCTGAAGCGGCTCAAGTTGGTGGTCAAAGGCCGACTGCAGAACTACGCACGCGCCATTCGGGCGGATAAGGCGCAGTAACAAAATCTAATTTGTAACTGCTGGCACTGCGATTGGCTGGACTAGGCCGGCGCAGTGTCAGCATTAGCGTACAACAGGGAATTATTTCATGGAATTTTTGATGATGGACTGGCTGGGGACGCCGGTCTGGTTTTGGTTATCGTTTCTCAGCATTGTAGTCGCGTTGACCGCTTTCGACCTTGGCATCCTGCACAAGGAAGACAAGGAAATGGGCATCGCCGAGAGCCTGAAGCTCTCTGCTTTCTACATCAGTATTGCGATGCTCTTCGGCCTGTGGGTCTGGTTCCAAAAGGGCGCCGACATGGGCATGAAATATTACACGGGCTTCTTCATCGAAAAGGCGCTGTCGATTGATAACGTCTTTGTCATCAGCCTGATTTTCACCTTCTTCGCGATACCGCGTAAATATCAATATCGTGCTTTGCTTTGGGGAATCATCGCAGTCATCGTTCTGCGCGGCCTTATGATTGCGGCAGGCGCTGCCATTGTGCAGGAATATTACTGGACGCTGTATATCTTCGCGGCCTTCCTTAGCGGAACGGGCATCAAGATGCTGTTCAGCGGTGACCAAGAAATGGATGTCGCGAAGAACCCGGTCGTCAAATATATCTCAACCCATATGCGCGTGACCAAGGAGCTTCATGACGAGAAGTTCTTCGTGAAGGTGCCGGACGAGAAGACCGGCAAAATGGTGCGTGCAGCTACACCGTTATTCCTCGCTTTGGTGGTCATCAACTTGGCCGACCTTGTGTTTGCCGTGGACTCGGTGCCAGCGATCTTTGCGATCACCACCGATACCTTCATTGTCTACACATCAAACATCATGGCGATATTGGGCTTGCGTGCTTTGTACTTTGCCCTGGCCGCGATGGTGCATCGTTTCCATTATCTGAAATATGCGCTGGCGCTGGTTCTGGTCTTCATTGGCTCAAAGATCTTTGTGGCGGACTTCCTGATGGATGGCGACAAGTTCCCGCCGGTGCTTAGCCTTGGAGTAACCTTCGCGCTTATCTTGGGAGGTATTGGCTTTTCGCTCTGGAAGACCCGAGGCGAGGTTCAAGCCTCCAATCCCGTTTAGAGTTTAGCCGGACAACCAATAGGAGAAAAATGACATGAACAAGTATGTTTTCGGTGCATGTGTTGTAGCTTCCATCATGGTGGCACCGGCGCAAGCCAAGCCTTCAAAGGCCCAAAAATGCTCGGCGGTGCAACCGTCCGAAATTGAATCACTGTTCACCGATTTCAACAATGCGTGGGCGTCGAAGAACCCCGATAAGGTGACGCAGCTGTTCACCAAGGATGCGGTGCTTTTGGCCACCGTTTCCAACACACCTCGGACGGACCACGCAGGCATCCGGGACTATTTTGTCGGATTTCTAAAGCCAAGTCCGGTGGGCACGATCAATAGCGGCACAGTGAAGTTGGGCTGCAACAGCGCAGCGGGGGTGGGCACATAGACCGTCACCGTGACCGACCCCTCCACAGGAGCCAAAACAGACATTAAGGCGCGCTATTCCTTTCTCTACCGTATTGAAGACGGAAAGTGGAAAATCGACCATTTGCACTCGTCTATGATGCCTGAAAAAACAGGCTAACGCCGCTCTTTGGTCGGTGCATTAAAGTCAGATGGTTTGTTGGCAATCCAGTCAACAAACCGTCCTATTTCTGGATGCGCCAAAAGCGCCTCGACAGTTGCAAAACGCTTTTCGAGATCACTGTTGGTAAAGTTGGCATGGATCGTGCGGTGGCAAATCGGATGCACCGGTTGCCGTTCCTTCCCGCCCCGACTTTTCGGGACGGGATGATGCCATTCGGTCACTTCACCCATCGCGCGGGCGCAGAGCCAGCATGCTATTTCAGGCGCACCTAACGCGCCATCCGGTTCATAATGATCGCGTATTTTTCTCGCCATCTGGCCTTCCTACACCCTTCCGCTCGCAGCGATCAGACCTTGCCTGTTCCGAGCAGATCGAGCGCGGCCGCCGTCATTGCCTCAATGCCCAAGCGCACCGATGGTTCCGGGTCAATCTTGAACAAGGGTGAATGATGGCCAGCCACTGGCGTGCCGCCATTCTTTGCTGCGGCGATCCATTCGGGTTTGGTCCCCCCAACGGCGAAATAATAACCCGGGATGCCATATTGCTGATCCACGAAGAACGCGAAATCCTCTGCGCCCATGTTGGACTGGCGGAATGGCACGACAACGTCCTTGCCCAAGGCGTTGCCAATCGCTGTATTCAAGCGGCGGGCCAGCGTGCCGTCATTGACGGTCACGGGCGTGCTTTCACTAATCTTGACGATGGGCAATTTGTCCGCTGGCAAGCCGTTGGCCGCACCGATACCCTCCGCCATGCGCTCGATCGAGGCAATCAATTGATCCCGCACTGCCTGACTGTTGGCGCGCACCGTCACCTGCAGATCTGCATATTCGGAGATGATGTTATGCTTCGTTCCGGCATGAAAGGCACCAACGGTTATTACCCCTGCGTCCAATGGACCCTTTTCACGGCTGATAATCGACTGCATCCCAACGACAATTTGCGAGGCGATATAGACAGGGTCGCGGCCAAGGTGCGGCGCAGCTCCATGGGTCGCGATCCCAGGAACGCGGATGTCAACGCTGTCTGCTGACGAATATTGAATGCCTTCGGATGCCGATATTTTACCGGTTTCTAGCTCGGCCGCGACATGGAAAGCTAAGGCATAATCTGGCTTGGGAAAGCGGGTGTAGAGGCCGTCCTGAACCATTGCTTTGGCGCCGCCAACACGTTCTTCGGCAGGTTGAACGATGAACAGAATAGTTCCCTTCCAACGGTCCTTCATCCGCGCCATTTGCCGCGCAGTGCCGACCATCGACGTGATATGCACATCATGCCCACACGCATGCATGACGGGCATTTCGAGGCCATCGACCCCGACCTGCCGCACCGTGGAGGAATTGGCCAAGCCGGAGCGTTCCTGTACAGGCAAACCGTCCATGTCGGCACGGATGAGGACAACGGGCCCGTCACCATTTTTCAGCATGCCGACCACGCCGGTGCCTCCGACTTTGTCGGTTACCACCATGCCAGGAACGGCGCGAAGCTCCTCTGCCATGCGCGCGCCAGTCTTATACTCGCGGAACGACAGTTCAGGATTACGGTGGAAATGGTCCCACAATGTCGCAAGCGACTTGTCATAGTCCGCCTTTACCGAGGCTGCGTAATCCGGTTCCGCAGCGGCGGGGGGCACGGCGATCGCGCTGGCCAAAAGTGCGCCAAAAATTGCTTTCTTAATCATGATATACTCCCCCTTATATCTACGTGCAGCGTTAAAGTGCGGTATCGCAGCCTGAGATGCCGATTAGTCTTTAATACGCTATCACGGGCACCGGTCAAAGCAATGGCCAACTATTGAGAATTCGTCGACCATCGTCACATACCGATAAAATCCGCGCTGTTCGGCGGGGTTGATCCAAAATCCAGCCCTCAGCGAATAGGCTTCGCCCACATGACCGAACCATTGCCGCCCCTCTTTGTCTACCAACCAGTGCACGCCAAGGCCATAAGCCATGAAATAGCCTTTATCATCGTCGCCGTTTTTGCCGTCAAAGGTCCACACGGGGCCGAGCATATTTGCAAAGCTGTTGGGCGACAATAAGGGCGCACCGTTGCGCAGCAGTAATTGACCAATTTTGCCCAAGTCGCGCGCGGAAATACGCAAGCCGCCTTGAGGGCTGAACGCCGAGCCATTGCGGCCGAGCCTATACATTTTATCGACGTCACAACTGCCGTCGCTGGCGGGGTACACCGCGCATGGATCAGTGCCCTTCATCGCGGCATCACGCGCGAGGTCGCCATTGGGCCGCAGCAAGGTCACGGCTTGCGCCCGCCGACCGTCACTGCACCCAGCACCCCAGTTATAGCACGCATCTATCCCAAGCGGCGTAAGCACTAGTCGCGCCATCAGCCGGTCAAACCGTTCCTGTGTCGCGCCTTCCATGACTGAAGCGATCAGAGGCGAATTGATGTTGGCGTAAGAGAAATATGTGCCGGGCGCATGGATGGCATCCCATGCCTTTGGGTCAACAAGCACCGCCTCCAAGCTGCCATCAAGTGGGACGATATAGTCCACGGCGTCGCGCAGCCCGCTTTGGTGCGACAACAACGCACGCAGCGTGATAGGCGCATCCGGAAAGGCCGGGTTGCGCACTTTCCAGCCGAGATAATCACTTATATCGCGGTCGAGATCCAGCTTGCCTTGCTCTACCAACCGCATAACGGCAATCGCCACCACAAGCTTTGAAATAGACGCAACGCGGGCCGGGTCATCTATCGTGACTGGACGACCCGCAACGCCCGCATCGCCCTCGACCGTCGCCGGGTTGATGCTATCCGCTGTAAAGTTGACCATAACGGTTGCTGGCCTGATTTTGGCGACTGCAGGCGCCGTATTATTCAGGCTATTGGAGGATACGCATCCTGATACCAGCATGGCCGCAACCGTCGCGGCGGCAAACCAATTGCCGCGCAAACCAATCATGACGCGGGGCACGCACCTAGATATTTGCCCCTTGTCTTGCCCTTCATTGCTACCGTCCCGACCATAGGCAGGCGGACATCCACCTTACTGTCGTAAATGAATTCGGTTTCCCCCATGACGCCAGCTAGCTCCATGTCGACGGTGCCCATACCTTCCATGGCGCAAGACAGCTTCATATTCACAGTCTGCCCCGATACGTCAAACGCCTTGTAGACACATTTTTCTGCGCCATCACCACCGAAGAAATCTGCACCTGGCTTTTTGGCCTTGGCGTCCGTTAAGCAACTCTGGCTTGACGCGCTTTTCGCAACCGCGTCCATGATCTGCTGCTTTTGGGCCTTGCGCAAGGTCGGCACATTGATGTCGTCAAAGACAAACTTGGTTTCCCAAAGCCCCGCCTTCATAGGAATGAATGCGTCATAGGTCATTTCCGCTGCGCGCTCTTTGCTGTCGATGGCGCCATTGCCGTCTTTATCGGCGCTGTTGTCGGTGCATCCGTTAATGAGAAGTAGCGCGATCGATGAACCTATAGCTTTTAAAAAAGCGACATTCATACCGAGCAATCCCCGAACCGCTTACTTATGACTTTACCCGTCATCTTGACGGCGCCGCAGCGCTTGTGAGGAAGAACTTGTGCATGAATCACCCTCTCGCTTCTAAATAGGTTTCTTCTTGTGTCGCTGCATATCCCAAAACGCAACATCGATAAACGGCCCGACCGATAAGGTTACATTAAGTTCTCACCTAGTAGCCATGATTTTATGTTCTTTATCATGACAATTGGTCAAACAAATTGCGGCGATGTTGGAAAATGAATTTTTAGCGAAGCCAAGCATCTACCTCACAGCCCTTGCCCTTCCGCCACGCAGGGCACATATGCAAAACATGGCCGAGCTTATCATTCGCCGTGGGCTGGAAGAACCCGACACGTTTGGCACCTTCACCCCGCATCGCCCTGAACGCCCGTCCAAATTGGAGGGCGGCAGGCCATTCAGGATTATCTCCGATTATGCGCCTGCCGGCGACCAGCCAACGGCGATCCGTGAACTGGTTGAAACCGCTTTAACGGGTGAGAAAAATCAGGTTCTTTTGGGCGTCACCGGGTCAGGTAAAACCTTTACCGTGGCGCAAGTCATCGAAAAACTGCAGCGCCCTGCGCTTGTCCTTGCGCCCAACAAAATTTTGGCAGCGCAGCTTTACGGCGAATTCAAAAGCTTTTTTCCCGACAATGCAGTCGAATATTTCGTTTCTTATTATGATTATTATCAGCCCGAGGCCTATGTCCCGCGCAGCGATACCTACATCGAAAAAGAATCGAGCGTAAACGAGGCGATTGACCGGATGCGCCATTCGGCGACCCGATCTTTGCTGGAACGTGACGACGTCATCATCGT
>NZ_JBIKPH010000048.1:0-15549 GCF_044357595.1 Sphingorhabdus sp.
GCGCCAGAGGCCTATCCTTGGCCAGTGCCGTCCTCCGGTTCCGCTGCGCTCCACCTTCGGCCAACACTGGCCAAGGAGGCGATCATGCGCTAACAAACAGGTCGAACCACTCAGTGGGGGCCGGTCATTAGCGCCTAGCGGATCTTTGACCATCTATTTTAGGAGACAAATTGTGGACGCTGCGGCTCAACTCGAACTGCTAACAATGCATTCTGATCGCATTGCCATCGAAGAGTGCATCTACCGTAATGCGCTCGGCACGGATCTTGTCGATATTGACCTTTGGAAATCAACTTACTGGCCAGATGCGACCGAGAACCACATCTGGTATGATGGAAATGCCCACGCATTTGTCGATAGCGCGGCGCAGCAGGTTTCCAATGAAATGGACACTACCTCACACCACATGAGTAATGTGATGATCAAGCTTGCGGGAAACATCGCAACCGTTGTGTCCTATATGTTTGCCTATTGCCGCATGATCGAGCCGGATGGCACGCGCACAGATTTGCAGACCGGATCGCGAACTATCGATACGATGGAAAAGCGCGATGGCGAATGGCGCATAATGCATCGTCATGTAAAGCCGGACTGGGCCCTAACGGCCCCTTCAAGCTATGATTGGAACACCGTAGTAAGAGATAACATAGTTGCTAAGTGGGGCTCACACGCAGCCGATGACCCTGCCCGAGGTATTTTCACAGCCTAGAGGCGATAATCGGCCGGCGCCCTGCCCATAAATCACCGGAAGAGCCTACGCTCAGCAGCTTATGTTCTATGTGTGTGGCAATGTTCATCGCTTCTGCATGATTTTCATCAAAGCTCAGCGCGCTACCCCCGAGTACGCAGTCCTTTTGTAGATCCCATGTGATGCACCGTTATACTACATTCGTCAAAGGGGGGGCATTTTGCCAGGCGCTCCGGTTTGCCAAGACAGTTTCTACGGCTTTATCGTAAAACGCCATGTTTTTCGCTAGGTTACGGAATTCGAATTGATTGGCATGACGGATTTCCAAAACCTCAACACCTTCATTCCCGGCCTTGTAATTATAGGGTACATCGGCCGGTATGAAAAAACTGTCCTTCACGCCCAGAGTTTCTGTCCCTAGCTTAAGCGAACCGGCAATGATGAAATACAGGCAATCAACGTCATGGCTGTGCAAAGGCAGAGGGAAGTTTTGTTTAAACCATAGCCAGACCAAGCTGAAACCAGGAATATTAACGAGAACATTGACCTTGTAACCATCACCATAACCTGCATCGGCTATCTTGGTCACGCCTGCAATTTGAAGATCCGTCATCGGCACATGGATCTCGCATCCGGATGCTTCCAGCGTCGGAGCATCGGCGCTACGATAGATAAGGATCCCATTAGCGCTGTCCATTTTCGTCTCCTTTTTGCAAATCTGTGTGCACTCAATACTATGTTTTCAAAGATCATCATAGACCCAGTAAGCTAGTTGCAGCAGACGTCATGCAGAGCAGACTGGACTTGTAATGGTCTGGTTCCGGTCACTTGATATATACCTGGCTCAAGGAGGCGCGGGACATGTTAAAGAAGGCGCCGCTGTTCTTCGCGAGCCAACGCCCGAGAATTATGGCTTTAAAAAAAGAGTAGCGACATATTTGGTCAAAGCGAGAGGTAACCGTGCACGGTCATTGCAAGTTGGCGCCAGCTTAACCTAAACTAATCTAGAGTTTTCTTGTCTCCATTAGACAGGTTACGGGCTTACAGATTTGCGACGTCTACCCGCTCTATAAGTTCATCTAAAAAGGTAATCATAACCACTTTGTCTTTTTCTAGCAGCCCTTCCGATCCAAACTCTTCGCGAATTACCGTCAGTAAATCATGCAACTCCTGTAATCCCCCACACAGGCGCAGTTCTGGATCGATAACAACTTCAAGCCCCCGCAAGCTGGGCATATTTGCAAACACACCGCCGCCGCGCCCTCTGCGGATTACAACGAGTCCGTGAAGCGAGAGCAACCCAAGGGCTTCTCGGCATATTTCTTGGCTTACACCGTATCGCACTGCAAGTTCGGAAATTGATCCGATTGAGGGGGTGCCTGCCGCGTGTTGATGATGCAAATCGCGGCGCATCGCGCGGATGACATGTTCTGCCAACTTGCTTTCTTTAGGAGCCTCCGGAACCGCCGCAAACAGTGTCTCAGGTATAGATCGTTCAGGAAGCATGCCGGCTATTATTGTCTCCATCGTAATCGCACGCTCAAGTTTCGCTGCAGCGCTGAATGCCGAAAGCGTCGCATCTCGATCACCGTTAACCAGCGGGGTAATAAACCTGGCTTCGGCTTGCTTTACGATGCGCACCTTCTCGTGCTCGGTTTCACCCAGCTTGAGTTCGCCTTCGAGAATTCGGGTGTAGCTGGTGAACAGCGCCGCACCTACGAGTTCTATGGCCGGACAGCCCGTCGCCTCAAGGATATGGGTACGCAATTCCAGCCGACTAGGACGGAATGCAGCAAGGCAATCTTCTTCCAACTCCATTCGCGTGGCAATATTGCTGATTTTGGAACGCTGACTATCACTGGCATTTGCTGCGGCAAGCACGGCCACTTTTGCAAAGAACGGCATATAAACCGAAAAGAATAGCGGCAGCGGCTGACCGAGCATCACGATATGGCGCGACAGTGCAACGATTGCTGGGCTCTGGCTCATATCCCCAACGAACACGCCGCCACCAACGCCGGCTTTCGTAGCGACATGGCCCGCGATCTCAAGGTAGCGAATTGCAGCCCGCAATGTTGGGCGGCTTACATTCATTAGGGTCTGCAAATCGGCTTCGCGGCCAAGGAACGCACCAACAGGCAAGTCTTTCCTTATGATCCAACCCTGAATTTCCCGTGCCACCCGTCGGGCAAGCAAGGAGGCGGGGTCAGGCCCCGCGTCGGTATAAGCTGGGGATCGGAAATCCCTCACTGGGTCAAAGTTTGGGTCATTAACTCATAATGTATGACTGAATGTCAAGCTGGTTGCAATTGCGATCTTTTCGCAGCACACTTAGAAAAATTAGCATATTCAGAGAGAGAGAATGCCCGCACAAACATTGGATGGAGCTATTCCTTTGCACGTACCGCCTGAGTTGGTCCGTGATATCGACTATTTTGCCATACTCGGGGTTGAAGCCGATCCTTATACCGCATGGTTGCAGGCGCTCGATGGCGGACCGCGGATGATTTATACACCGCGCAACGGAGGCCATTGGATTGTCTGGACCTTTGACGACATTCGCGCGGTGCTGCGGGATTACGAGAAGTTCAGTTCATACCCTCCAGCCATTCCGCGTACACTGGTGCAGGGCCCTTATCCACAGCCTCCTGTAGGCGCTGATCCGCCGGAGCACACGCCGTTTCGCGAAATGCTGCAGCCAGCTTTTACGCCGCGTGCGATCGTGGGGATGGAAAAGCATATTCGTCAGCTGACAAATGAACTCATCGATAATTTCATTGATAGCGGTCATTGTGAATTTGTAGGGGACTTCGCCCAGCGGATGCCGATTGGCGTTTTCCTTGGATTAATGGGCCTGCCTGATTCTGACCGAGAGCAGTTATTGGAGTGCGCCCATCAGCGTATGCGCGGCGCGACTGAAGCAGATCGCATTGGCGGTGCGATGGCACTTGGCGCTTATGCCGATTTAAAACTGCGAGAGCGCCGAGGAAACCCGCAAGATGACTTGCTAAGCCGGATCGCCAATTACGAGATTAATGGAAAGCTGACCGATTTTGATCAATTGCGTACGCTGGTCGTGACCCTGCTTCTGGCAGGACTTGATACAGTGGTTAACACGCTCTCATTTGTAACGCGGTGGCTGGCGGAGGCACCGGAACGGCGGGCAGAACTTGCTTCGATCCTCAACGACGATCAGAAGGTCATGCGTGCGACTGAGGAGCTGCTGCGCCGTTTCAGTGTGCCCTGCATTGCACGGGCAGTTCGGGATGACATGGAATTCAATGGTGTGCAGATGCAGGCCGGAGATCCGGTCTTATCTATCATTAGTATGGCGGGCCTTGATTCCAGCAAATATGTGGACCCTATGGTAGTCGATTTTGATCGTGACCCCGGCCTTCAAGTGAATTTTGGCGCAGGTGTACATCGTTGCATCGGCATGCATCTTGCTCGCATGGAGATTCGCATTTTCCTTGAAGAGTGGATGCGCCGGATTCCGGAATTTCATCTGGTGGAGGGCAATCCACCGGTAGGGATCGGCGGGGCTGTTTTGGGCCTTGGCACTTTACCCCTCGCTTGGCCGGCATCGGCCTGAAACCCCTTACAGACGAGCCAAAGGAGAAGTCATGACTGAAGATGAAGCCGATATCCGCCGCCTGCTTGCAGACTACTGTTACTTCACCGATGCAAGCGATCCGGATCGTCTGTGCACCTTGTTCACTGAAGACTTTGCCTTCACTGGCGTGTTCGGCGATTACAAAGGCCATTCTGGAATGAAAGAGCTTCATGCCGGAAGCGGAGATTCAATCCGAGCTGGTCGTCACCTTACACTTAACAGCGTAATCGACATAGCTGGTGAAGAAGCAACCGGACGCAGCTATATCGTCGTTACGACAACAAGCGAACAAGGTATCTCAATCCTGTTTGCCGGAGGATATGCTGATCATTTTGTAAAAGTTGGCGGAAAGTGGTTGTTTAAATCCAGGCACATCCATGCCCATCCCATGGAAACCTTGGGATGATTTCTTCAGAGCACGGTGCTGACACTATAATCGTCGGCGCAGGCTCGGCAGGCTGTGTGCTCGCTTCGCGTCTTTCTGAAAGGTGGGATCATAAAGTTTTGCTACTTGAAGCGGGTCCACGCGACGACCGCATGACCCTGACTGTTCCAGCAGGCTATGGCAAGACGGTGATGGATCCATCAGTCATGTGGTATTATCAGACCGAGGCAGATTCTCACCCGGCAGCAAATGGCCATATCTGGCTACGGGGCAAAGTGTTGGGCGGATCAAGTTCGGTCAACGGAATGATCTATCTGCGCGGTCACCGCGACGATTACGACGAATGGGAAAAGGCAGGGGCTTCGGGTTGGGGTTGGGAGACGATGGCCCAGGCCTTTCGTGAAATCGAAGATCACCAGTCAGGTGCAGATGGCGTGCGCGGAATAGGAGGCCCGCTGAAGGTTTCGATACAACCGCTTGACCAATTGGGGAGGCTTATGATCGAAGCAGGTGTTGCGGCGGGTCTTGCCGAACATGAAGACCTGAATCGAACTGCCGAGGCTGGGATTGGGCCAACGCCGTGCACAATTGCGAGAGGGCGCAGGATGAGTGCGGCATCTGCCTTTTTGCGGCCTGCCCTGAGGCGGTCTAATCTTGAGGTTCGCTGCAACGTCTCGGTTAAGCGGCTGCTGCTTGAAGGACGCAGGGTTGTCGGTGTGGAAATGCTCAATGGTCAGTGCCACTACGGGCGTGAAGTTATAATATGCGCGGGCGCAATTCACTCTCCGATGTTATTGATGCAAGCGGGAATCGGGCCTGCAGAAGCGTTAGGCCAAGCAGGAATCACGGTCGTTCACAATTTGCCAGGTGTCGGGACGAACCTTCGAGAGCATAAGTTGCTTTCGCTTCAGGTAAAGCTTAACCGACCAATTTCTCGAAACCGCGACTATTCGGGACTGCGGCTAGCAGCGAACGTGTTGCGCTATGGCTTCAACCGCAGTGGTCCGCTTGCCAGGACGTTCGACGTTAACGCGCTGGCATGTAGTTCCCCTGATGAAGCTCGGCCTGATTTGCAGATCACCCTCTCCGGACAGGCGGCAGATTTCCAAAGTACCAGCGGCGTGCGGATGCACGACTGGCATGGGCTGACCGCGTTCGGATATGCATTGCGGCCAGAAAGTGCCGGCTTTATTGTCCCGCGTTCTCCAGATATGAACGCGCCGCCATTAATTGTGACGAACTTCCTTGCGACAGATAATGACAGGAGGCGTACGGTTGCGCTGGCGCGCTGGATGCGGACTATTTTTTCATCCGCACCTCTGCGCGATGTTGTTGCCGCAGAACATTTACCGGGTGCTGACGTTCAAAGTGACGACGATATCATTGCGGCCACCCATGCCGACCAATCAGCAGCCCATGCGGTGGGCACTTGCCGAATGGGAACGGACAACCTTGCGGTGGTGAGCCCCAGGCTTCGGGTCCACGGGATCGACGGCCTCCGCGTAATGGACTGCTCGGTAATGCCAGGCCAAGTTTCGGGAAACACCAACGGACCCGTCACCGCCATGGCATGGCATGCGGCCAAGCTGATAATGGCTGAGTGATGGCAGCCCAAAACCGGTGGTTACAAAAATCTATGACTCAATGCATTTATCGGCCCATATGGATCGTTTTTGAATAAATGAGAGACAAAGTAAAATAGCGAGGATGCCATGACAGAACTGCGCAATGCATGTCTTTTTGACGGGACGAAGTTGCACGAAGGACGCTTTGACGTCCGGATCGAGGGCAATGTGATTGCTGCGGTGGCGGCGTATAACCCGGATGCTCCGGCGGTTGAAGGGGCGATAGATGTGGCAGGGCGGACGGTTATGCCCGGCTTGATCCAGGGGCATATGCATGCAGATTTGTTCGCTTATTCTGCTCAAGATTTCGCATCGGGCCAGACCTTGGGCAAGGAGCGCCCGCCGGGCGTGCTGATGGCGATTGCGCTACGCACCTGCGGCGTAATGTTCGATTCCGGGTATACTGGCTTTATCGGCGCAGCATGTTCGAGCAACACCGATCCGCAGCTTAAAATGGCGATTGCCGAGGGTATCGTGGAAGGTCCACGCATCCGTGCTTGCAGTCATCATGTGGGCACGACTGGTGATAACAACGGCCCACAGCGGTGGTGGGATATCGCCAGCGTTCCCGGCACCGATGTGTTTGCCGATGGTCCCGATGCGATGACGAAATTGGTGCGCGAGGAAATTCGGTCCGGGGCCGAGATCATCAAGATTTACTCCAGTGCTGGCCATGGCATTCCTGTCCGTGTGGGGATGCGCAACATGTCCCGTGCGGAAATCGCCGCCGTTGTTGAAGCCGCGCACGGGCGCGGTGTGTTGGTGCGGTCACACGCCTGCACCAAAGATTTGATCATGGAGGCGCTTGATCTTGGCATCGACGTAATCGACCATGGCGATGAGGTGGATGAGGAGTGCATCGAACGCATGGCCAAGGCCGGAACGTTCTGGATCCCCAGCTTGCGGTATGTCGATTTTGGTGTGGCGCTTTGGGCAGCGAATGATCCCGATATGCTGCGTGCACAAGCGCAATACCGCAAAATGCTGCCAATCGCACACAAGGCTGGAGTGCGAATTCTGCTGGGCGATGATTATGGTGGCACACCGGGCTTTGGCCACTTTGTGGGCTGCTATGCCGAAGAGATTGCGATGTATGCAGGCATTGATGGGCTGAGCGTTGCCGATGTGCTCTCTTGGGGCACACGCAATGGCGGTGCGCTGCTGGTCGATGAGCCGGCGCGGGTAGGCGTTGTGGAAGTCGGTGCGATGGCCGATCTGATCGTGGTAGAAGGAGATTTGCTAGGCGATGCGACGCTCCTTTCGCGTCCTGCGGAATCATTGAAGCTGGTTATGGCAGATGGGAAGATCGTCAGGAATCGCCTGTGACCGAGGCACAGGGGTCATTTCCAGGCCGCGTCAACGGAATCCATCATGTGGGCATGTCAGTCCCATGCCTTGACCGAGCACGGGCGTTTTATGTCGATATGCTCGGGCTTAAGGAAGTGGGGTGCAGCGCATGGGCCGATTCTGAACAGATGGACCGCCTGACCCGGCTGCGCGGAACGGCCGCCAAGATGATGTTCCTGGCCGCCGCAAACATTTATATTGAAATGTTCGAATATGCATCCCCCGCACCGGTGCCCGCCACTTCGGAGCGGGGGGTAAACGAACTGGGCTTTACCCACCTGTGTTTCGATGTGGAGGACACCATGGCAATCCACGCAACGCTCACGGCTGCTGGTATCGATTTTCACTGCAACCCGATTGACAGTTCAGGCGTGCGAACTGTTTATGGCCGTGACCCGTTCGGTAACGTGATCGAATTGCAGCAGATAGTCACCGAAGGGGTCGTGCAGAAAATTCCAAATCTCTAAGCTTCAGTCCGCAAAGTTAGGATCAAGCCGGGTAACTTTGCGGACGATCGCGGGCCACAGAAGGTTTTCCGCATAATGTGCCAACCAGTCCCCGCTGGTTTGCGCGGCCACAGTGGCAATGGCGTCGGGCGCGGCGGAATAAAGAGGCGCCGCCATGCCCAGCGTGCGCACTTGCACATCGCAACTCCATTCGACCGAATAAGTGCGGGCAAATGCTTCTGCTATGGATGATCCCAGCACAAGCGTACCGTGATTGCGCAGGAACATCACGTTGCTTTGGCCTAAATCTTGCGCCAGTCGGGGCTGCTCATCCAAATCGAAGGCAATGCCTTCGAAATCGTGAAACGCGATCTCTTGTCCAAGAATGATCGCTGACTGATTTAATGGGAGTAGTCCATCCTTCGTCGCTGAAACCGCCACGCCGCTGCGGCTGTGCAGATGGACGACGCATCCGGCATCGGGACGAGCGCGATGCACCGCGCTGTGAATAACAAAACCGGCTTGATTGATGCCATACTCGCTGGCTCCGAGAACTTGGCCCTCACCATTGACCTTCACCAAGTTGGAGGCGGTCACTTCTTCAAACAAAAGGCCCAGCGGATTAATCAGAAAAACCTCGCCGTCACCGGGCAACCGCGCCGAGATGTGCGTGGCGAGCAGGTCATCCCAGCCCATATGCGCAGCGATGCGATAGAATGCGGCAAGGTTTCTGCGGATATCCCATTCGGTCGCTTCATCGTCATTGGCGGGGGTTACGTGCTGCATGGGGGACCTTCCATAGAGGGTTTCGCAATACTTTGAGGATATCAGTGTTCCAGACGAACGGGAATTGCCGATTGCTGCGGCATCGCGTTTATTGGTTCTAAATCTTCTGTCGAACTGACAAGGCGGGTGACGGAGACACCCTGCGCGCACCCGTTCATCTGGTCTGCGACCAATCCGCCCCATCCGTGCGTCATGGAAACAACACCGCGCTTCATTGTCACATCGGCCGCTACGCTCGCCGTGATGCGACCATGCTTTGAGACGATTGTCACCGATTGGCCTTCCTGCAAACCCTGCCCGGCAAGATCATCCGGGTGAAGCCAGAGCGGATTTACCGGCAAGCGTTTGCGCACCGAGGGCAATTGCCGGTACATCGAATTTGAAGCATCGCGGATGCGACGCGAGATCAGCACGTGTGTGAATGGGCTTTCGGCCGTTGTGGAGCAGCAAAGATCGGCTTCGCTGATGACGGCCTTGAGTTCTGCACTGACATCGTTGGGCATCACGGCAAAGCGCGCAGCATCTTCAGCGCCGGCTGAAACAATTTGGATTTCATCCAAAGGCAATATCTGCCCGCTATGCTCCCGCAGCGTGGCGAGATCGACCGGACCATTGCGCAGGAGAATTTCGTGGAGATCATCCAGCGTTGGCCGCATGCCCATGTCGAGCGGCACGCCATCGAACATGAGCTGAATGCCGATACGCTGCGATAACTCCCAGAACACGATTGCGTCTTCGACCACATCAGCGCCCGCCGGTGGTGGCACGAGCGGGGGGGTGTATTGCGCGAGCGGCTGCCCGATCAGGCCGCCTGAATAGACGCGGTCCGCAAGCATATCGGCATGTTCGAAGAAGGCGCTGGGCGGCAATATGTAGTGCGAGAGTTGCGCTGTTGTCGTCATGTAAGGATCGATAGTGACCAGCAGATCGAGGTTGCAAAATGCGCGCTCAACCTTTGCCTGATCAGGAATGGCATTGGCTGGATTGCCGCCCGCCACAAACAATGCGCGGATCTGTCCATCGCCGGGAGTGAGTATTTCGTCGGCCAGTTCCACTGTCATGCGTTCGCCAAACAGTGTACCATAGCCTCCAATTCGGCTTTTCCAGCCATTCTCCCAATCACGGCTGGGCGGGAATATACCTTCAGGCAGAGCCGGGTAAGCTGGCTGCATCAGCGCGGATTGCGGGATGGTCTCGCCCGCTTTGACGAAACGCCCACAAATCACATTGAGGCATTCGTAAAGATGGTCTGCCAAATTGCCATGAGGCGACATTGTCACGCCGGTTGCTGCATTCGCGATGCCGCGCTTTTGCCTACCCTCGATAGGCGCTGCAAACATATGCGCGGCGGCTGCCAATTGGCTGGCAGGAATGCCGGTGTGCGCTTCGACAAATGCGGGAGTGAACCCCGCAACGGCCTTAGCCAGATCATCCAGCCCATTGACGAAACGCCCACAGAATTGCGCATCGTGCCAATTGTTGGTGAGGGTGACGTTCAGGAACCCTGCGGCAAGGATGGCATCACAGCCCGGTCTGGGGCGCAAATGCAGGTCGGCAAACTGCGCTGTCTCTGTCTCGCGCGGATCGATCACGATCAGCTTCATGCCCCGTGCCTTGGCCGCTTTCAACGTCTTGACGGGGTTGTGCATGAGGCCCGGTCCGGCCAATGATACAAGCGGGTTATTGCCAGCGTAAAGCATGACGTCTGCGGTTGTTAACGATTGCTTCCCGGCCATCCATACGCCTAGTCTCTGTGCAGTCACGAACTTGGCGGACTGGTCAATCGTCATGGTGGTATAATAAGCGGTCGATCCCAAGGATCCGAGCCAATCGCGCAGCATATGTGCTGCCGAAGCGCTATAGACGTTGATTGTGCCGCGATATCCCGCAATCGCGCCGGGACCATCACGGTCAAGGATCACACGCAATTTGGCGCCAATCTCATCAAGAGCTTGGCCAGACGAAATCTCTTCAAATGCGCCATCGGCCTTGCGCTTTAGTGGGCGCAGCAAACGATCCTTGCCATAATGCGCTTCAACCGCTTGCAGCCCTTTAGAACAGGCAAAGCCGCGCGTGAGCGGATGGTCCTTGTCGCCACTGACACCAACAATCCGATCATCCGCAATCGTGATCGTCAGCCCGCACATACCCGAACAAATACGGCAATAGGACTTTTCCTGCCTCAATCGGGCCGACATCGCTTTACTCTCCCCGTCATCGGCCGACCATTCCTTTACGGATTCGACCCCGATCGCAGCATCATCGCACGATCTGCGTTCCGCACAATCGTTAACCGCATACCGGGCTGTGTGTATTCAACAAAACGGTCAAAAGGCTCGCGAATGCCGGGGTGGAGTACGCGGATGAAGGTATCGGCGTCCACGCTCAACGTAATCTCTCCGATTCCACCATCATCCGCAGCGATGCTGATTGAAGTGGACGTAACAGCTGTAACGATGCCTGCAAACGCTGTGGGATTAGCGGCAGATTGAATGCGCACGTCGAGCGAGATACGCAAACGGTCTGAACGGTTAGGCATGCCCGCATGAGGCGTGGAGGGATGCACCACGAGCAGATCACCTGGCTGGTAATCGGCGGTGGCCCAACTTTCAGGATTGATCACACCTTGCGGAATACGCAAGGCTTTGCCCGGCGCAAGGTTATGAAAATAGCCATTTTTGTGCTCCCCTAGCGCAACAATCAAGCCACCCACATCGCGGGACATTGGCACCAGCGGAATCCAAAGTGGCCGAAAAGCATCGATTCCTGGGCTGAAAAAGCCATCTTGGTGTGCACCGGTGACGGGTCCACCCGGCGGGTAGAGCCGGTAATTTACATTAGGCACCAAGCAGACAGTTTCGCTTAGGCAGCGCGCTAAAACTTCAAGATTATGCGGTGTTTCCACTAATCGCCTCGAAATTCCGGCAAAAACCGGATCCTCTTCGAACCAATCTTCGCCTAGTGGCTTTCCTGTCCACCTCGCCGACGCATCTCCCTTTTCGACCAGTCCGTAACAGTCCGCCGCAATCGCCAGCATGGCATCGCGGGCCTGCAGAATCGAGGATTGATCGAGCACGTCGCGGAAAAACAGATAGCCGTTTTCGCGATAGAATTCTTCTATCGCGCGGCTGTTGTCCAACAACGGGTTGCATATGTCGAAAGTGCGGTGCGGTTCGATGGACAGAACATCAAGATCAACCGCATCGGGTAAATACAGTCCTGCACTCAATTGGCCTCACTCCTATGTTTGCTCATAATGAATGACCCGTCATCCGCCTACCGCTAACACCCTGATCTCTATGCTATCGCGCGGGATGCCGTCTATAGGCGTTGTTGGGTCATCGAATGCTCCATGAGTCACTACGCCGCGCGCGCATGGCAGGGTTGAATCGTAGCTGCTAAAAACAATCCCTTCGTGTCTCTCCATGGCGCGGCGATAAAGCCAGCGATGATCTGGGTTGTGCCGCAGCGCGCTGATGTGATTTATCCGCTCACCCAAGAATTGCTTCATCGGCACAAGATCCGCCTCAACCACGCTTGCCGGGTGGCACAAGCCGAGCGGTGTATCAGTCAGAGGTCCACGAATGGGGCGCCAAAAATTAAAACTGCGATAGCGATCTAAAGCTGGATCTCTTCCAAGCTTTGGTACCATTTCATTACCGAAGTTTTTTCCGCTAACGAGAGCGAAATCGCCATGCGCACGCCGAATAGGACGGCGAGAATTACCGGCAACTGGAATTCCATCGGGTCGCGCCGCACCATGATCAGGTCGCCGCACTGAATAATCGTAAACAGCCACGTTATCGACGCCCAAAAAGTCCCGAAAGAATTTCTCGACGATGGGGAAATATTCTTCGCGGACACGCGCATCATCATCAAAATCCGCAAATTCGTGATTGTGCGCAACGAATTCAAACCCATCGGTATCTATAGAGAATCGATCAAGAGCGCTGCTCACATCGCTGATCTGCACCTCGCGTGCATCATCAACGACGTTCGTAAACGGCTGGCCTTCTGGCGGATCGACGTAATACATAAACGGCGCTTCGGCTGTGTCGCCCAAATAATTCATCGTTGCAGTAATTGCCGGCAAGCCTGCAAGTGTTTGTTCTGCCCGGTTCATGCTCTCTCTCCTTCAACCCGCCATAGGCATATGACCAAGGGCCGTGGCGCGGTGCATGATGCGAACATTGCGGCCGTAATCGTTGATTGCGTAATGCTGGGTACAGCGGTTGTCCCACATCAGCAAATCGCCCTCAGTCCAGTGATGGCGGAAGGTGAATTCCGGCTGAACTGAATGTTCGTAAAGAAATTTCAGCAGAGCCTCGCTTTCTGTATCACTTAACTCCACAATACGGCGCGTCCAGATGCGGTTAACGAACAACGACCGCTTTCCGGTTTCCGGATGAACGACAATGACGGGGTGTGTATTGCGTGGTGCATCGGCCGGATTGAGACCGATCGCCTCATAATATCCTTCTCCCGAATGAAGCGCTGTGAGGCCATCCAGCATATTACGCAGCGGCGCGGAAAGGGTCTCATATGCAAGATACTGGTTGGCGAACATCGTATCGCCGCCAACTGGTGGCAACTGCCGAGCTAGAAGAAAAGAACCAAGCGGTGGACAGCGCTCAAAGGTCTGATCGGCGTGCCAGATATCAGGACGTGCTAACTTCTGTGCATCAGATAAATCGCGGTTCTTGCCGCGCTGGTCTTCTTCACCGCCGGTCTTGAGTTGCAGGATCAATCCATCAGCATCAACCGTACCTCGCGGCAACTTCTGCAAATCGCCCCAGTTTGCAGCAAACTGAGCTTGCTCTTGGGCTGTCAAATGCGCTTGGCCTGGGAATGCAAGGACCATATGATCCCGAAATGCTTCTCGAAGAGCCTCCAAGGCATCGTAATGCATTGGCAGCGCAAGGTCTATTCCCTCCACGCGTGCACCTATAGATCCAGCTATCGGCTGAACTGAAAAATAGGCGTTCTGTAAGGTCCCGGTCACTATGCACTCCCTCTCAATAGCTTCGTTTAGAGTATCGCAGCATTTGTTATTCACGCCGCGTGGTTTTTGGGCTTTTGATCGGCCATGAGTCGAAAGAAGTATAGCGCGGACACTGGCTATAAAATGTGTGACTCGATGCGCGCGCGGAAAATGCAAAGTCCTGTTGTGCTGAAACTGATCTGCCTCTTCTGGTTCCCAAAGCTATGTTAACTTGGCTACAGAAGGGATGAACGACTTCTTTCAAAAGGCCCAATTTTGCGCAGAGCGCGACGGCATTTTAGCGCGAACCCCCGTTGCCAGGATGGACAGCCTAATGTCGACTTTCTGCGATTTCGCTTTGAAAGCAGCCTGTCCGCTACCGACCCATTTTCGGACGATGAACTCCAAATATGAAGTGCTCAATATCAGACGCCAGTTGGCTGCATTGGCCGCAGACTGTAAGGCGTTTTGTTGCGATATAGAAACCAACGATCGGAGGAACAGAAGATATTGCAAGGACGCAAGCCGTGCCGTAAATGCGACAAAATCATGCTTGCAGAAATCGCATTAAAAAATTGGCGAAGCTTGGCGTTGGCTTACAGTTTAACGACGCTTAGTAGCCTAGCTCAGGCGATTTATCCACTTGCTACAGCGTTTGCAATCAATGGTGTCATCGATGGCAATGTTTTGGCAATTGGCTGGCTAGTTGGCGCACATATTCTGACAATGATCTTCGAGGTAACGACCAAGATGGTCGATACCCGCATTTTCACACGTATCTATGCGGTGTTTGCTACTGACATCGTTGCAGTTGCGCGTCGTGCCGACATTGCAGGCGACCGTATCGCTGCTCGGGCATCGCTTTCGCGCGAATATGTGGATTTCTTTGAGAAAGACGTTCCTCAGACGCTTTACGCGACAACAGGCATGATTGTAGGCGTTGCCGCTTTGGTTTGGCTTGATCCGGTCGTGGGGGCGTTTTGCATTGCGCTGCTGCCACCTTTGGCGGCCATAAATATCTGGCTTTCACGTCGGTCCTCGGCTCTAACGCTTCGGCTTAATGACCGATTGGAGCGGGAAGTGGGTGTTTTGCAAAAGCGAAGCATGGCAGCCGTCACCCGTCATTTTCAGGCGCTTGGCGGATGGCGCGTTAAACTGTCCGACGCCGAGGCAAGAGCATTTGGCCTTATGGAAGTCGCCGTCATCACGCTTTTTCTGGCTGCGCTGCTCCGTCTGGGATACACGGGCGACGTGAAGGCGGGCGATGTATACGCTGTCTTCGCTTACATCTGGCGCATCATAGGAATGTTGGACATGGTTCCCGTGCTCGTTCAGCGTTTTTCCGTTATTCGTGATCTTGACCGCCGTTTTGTCGTGCCACAGGATTAAACTTATTCTCGATCCGTATCTGAAGTCTGCTTTTTGAAGTTGCTCCCTCAAAACCGGACAATCAGCTTACCACCCAGTTGTAGCCGTTCCTAAAGTGGTGACGGTCGCCTAAAAGCTGCCGCTGCGGCGATCACCGTATTCGTTTCGGTACAATGGCCGAAATTGGGCGTATTCTGTTGAAAAACTCGCCTGTAGTGACGATTGTTAGGCGGTCTGGAATGCAGGCGCGCGGGCTTACATTCCGGATCAGGCGGGTGCGGGGCTCGGCATCGGGATCACCTTGGCCATT
>NZ_JBIKPH010000146.1:0-5739 GCF_044357595.1 Sphingorhabdus sp.
AGCTTGGTTTTATTTGGCGTGCGTGCGAACGAGAGTTCCGGCGGCGGGGCTGCCATTATCGCGGGCGAAGATGGCATTCAAAATAGCTACGCGGTGGGAGAGGAAGTCGCGCCAGGTGTTACGCTCAATTCCGTTGCTTTTGACCATGTTGTCTTGTCGCGCGGCGGCGTTAATGAATCCCTGTATCTTGACCAATCGGTCCCCGCTGAAACCGTAAAGCCGTCCGGCACACCCTCTCAAGCCCCATCTGCGCCCGTTAAAGATGGCGGATTGAATGCTGAGACGCTTCAAAAAGCTATTGGCTTTGCGCCGCGCAACGAAGGCGGCCGTGTCACTGGCCTTGTCTTGCAAGCGCGAGATGACGGCACGATGATGCGCCTCGCAGGTTTTCTTGCGGGCGATGTTGTTGTCGGGGTCAACGGACGTCCCATATCTTCGGCGGCAGACATTGCCGCGCAATTTCGGCCAGGTGCCCGCTTAAGTTTCGAAGTCGAACGCGGCGGTTCGAAGGTCCCCATAGCTCTAAATTTGGAACAATAGTGATCCGTAAACTTACTTCATTGCTCGCGTGTAGCTCTCTGATCCTTGCCGCTCCATTGGCTGCGCAGCAGACTTTAAATGTCCGCGACGCCGACATCCGCGCCTTTGTGCAGGATGCTGCGCGCGTAACGGGGCAGACATTCATCGTCGACGGACGTGTAAACGGGAAAGTTTCTGTCGTCACCGACCGCCCGCTGTCGCGTTCCGAATATTTTGAAGTATTTTTGTCGACGCTGCGGGCAAATGGATTGGTTGCTATTCCCATGCGTGGGGGTGGCTACCGCATTCAACCGTCTGATGGAGCAGCCACGCAACCAAGTCGGATCGGCAGCCAAGCCGCGACCGCTAGCCAATTTGTGACCGAAGTTTTCCGGTTGCGCTCAATTGACGCCACGAGCGCGGTAGAAACGCTTCGTCCACTTATCAGCCGAGAGGGCTCGCTTACGGCAAACCGCAGCGCCAATAGCCTTGTTGTCGCCGATTATGCCGACAATATCCGTCGTATCCGTGACCTGATCCGCCAAATTGACCGAGACAGTGCTGCCACCCAGATTGTTAATTTGGACAATGCTGGTGCGCGTGAAATTGCAACTGCGCTGCAAGGGTTAGCTGGTCAAGGCGGCGGGGAGGGTGGACGATCACCCGTCTCCATTGCTGCCGTTGATAGCAGCAACGCTATCGCTTTGCGCGGCGACCCAACCTCGGTTGCCCGCTTTGCCGCAATGGCAAAGCAACTGGATGAGCGCGCGCAATCCGGTGCCGAAATTCGTGTGTACCGACTTGAATTTGCGAATGCCGAAACACTCTTGCAAACGGTTCAGTCGCTTATCGGTGGTCAGAGCGGCAATCCGCAGTCCGGTGATCTACCTCCAGTTGCTGCGGCAACCAGTGGCGGTACGCCGGCGCCGGTATCTGCACCTGTAACGGCATCAGCCTCTGGTTCGGGCGTGAACGGTATTAGCGGACGCGGACCCGTAGTCGTGACACGCTATGAAGGCACAAACGCCCTGATCGTTGCTGCCAATCCAGAGATGCAGCGCACTTTGGGCGAATTGATACGCCAGCTTGATACTCGGCCTGAACAGGTTTTGGTCGAAGCTATCGTTGTCGAAATCGGCAATGAAGCCGCGAAAAAGCTTGGCGTTCAATTCCTTGTGGGCGGCAAAGACGCGCCATTTGCGGCAACCAATTATACTAATGCAACGCCCAACATCTTGACCATTGCGGGCGCCGTTGGGGCCGAGCAATTGTCGCGCACAACGACGACTGTAAATGGGAATACAACCACCACAGCAACCAACAGCGCTTTGGGCGATGGATTGCAACAAGCAGCGGCTGCCTCGATATTGAGCGCCACCGGCGGTTTCGGTGGTTTTGCGCTTGATGTCGGCAAAAATGCTGTTTTTGGCACCATCATCAACGCCATTGCAGCGGACACAGAATCCAACCTGTTGGCAACGCCGCACATCGTGACGCTTAACAATCAAAAGGCAAAGTTCCTTGTTGGCCAAGAAGTGCCTGTTAGCACCGGCGAACAATTGTCTGCGAACTTCGAAAATGCATTCCGAACTGTGCAACGGCAAGAGGTTGGCATTAAGCTTGAAGTTACGCCGCAGGTTAATGCGCAGGGCGACGTAAAGCTGTTCCTGAAGCAAGAGGTATCCAGCGTCGCTGGGCCGGTATCTTCTCGCTCAAGCGACCTCATCCTTAATAAACGTGAATTTGAGACCACGTTGACCGTTGGCGATGGTCAGTTGTTGGCCATTGGCGGTCTGCTGAATGATGATGAGCGGCGCACTATAGAACGTATTCCACTACTGAGCGACATTCCCCTTATTGGTGAGTTGTTCAAATCGCGCAGCCGCAGCCGCAGCAAAACCAATTTGATGGTTTTTATTCGTCCTACAATTTTACGCAGTCGCGAAGATGGCGACCGCTTAACGGCAAGGCGCTATGACTATGTGCGCGACATGCAACGGGTACGAAACCCCGATATGGAACCAAGCATTGACGAACTGTTGCGTGATTATATGGGCGCGACCCCGCCAGCAGAGCCCAGTGCACGCGTAAATGACATCATGATCGGGGCAGATGGTAATTTGACCCGGCCACCTGCAAGCGGTCCGCTTCAACCGACAGAGGTGCCGCCAAGCTCTGTTTCCGCAACCAGCGGGGATGGACAATCGTGATACGCCAGGGGGTAACACCTGTACACGATACATTGGCGAATGCCGAGCCCGCAGGACAGCTGACTGCCGCGCAAATTAAGCCATTGCTTGATCTGCCTTATGCCTTTGCCAAAACGCACGGTCTGGTAATACGCCACGAAAGCAACGACCGTTTGGTGGTGGCGATGCGTGAGGGCGCTGATCCAATAATGCTGCTGGAGGTGCGCCGTTTTTTGGCAATGCCATTCGATGTTGAAATGTCGGATAACCAAACATTTGACCGATATTTGTCCGACCATTACGCCATGGACGGCAGCGCGGCCGCGATGGCGGGGTCTATCGGGAACAATGACGGCGATTTATTGTCCGACATGCTGCCAAGTGCGGACGATTTGCTAGACAGTGCAGACGACGCGCCTGTCATCCGGTTGATTAACGGCATCATCGCTGAGGCTGTTCGGCAGGGCGTATCCGATATTCATATCGAGCCATATGAAACGGGCTTGGTTATTCGCATGCGCGCCGATGGCGTCTTGCAAGAACGGCTTCGCTTGCCAGCCAATGTAGCGCCTGTGGTAGTGAGCCGTATCAAGGTCATGGCGCGGCTAGACATCGCAGAGCGCCGTATTCCACAGGATGGTCGTATTGGTCTGACGCTTGGCGGAAAGCTGGTGGATGTTCGCGTATCAACATTACCAAGCCGCGCTGGAGAGCGTGTGGTGATGCGTATTTTAGACAATGAAAATGCGGGCATATCACTTGACCTGCTCGGCATGTCTGAGGACGCGCTGATAATCTTGCGCGAAGCGTTGGCTGAACCCAATGGCATTATCCTCGTAACTGGCCCTACAGGGTCGGGTAAGACCACTACGCTATATGCTGGCCTGAAACGGTTGAATGACGGCTCGCGCAATATCCTCACGGTTGAAGACCCAGTGGAATATGCCGTCGAAGGCATCGGCCAAACGCAGGTGAATGCAAAAGTAGGCATGACATTTGCCGCTGGTTTACGTGCTATATTGCGGCAGGACCCGGACGTTGTGATGGTCGGCGAAATCCGTGACCGCGAAACCGCCGACATTGCCGTTCAAGCCGCGCTGACGGGGCATCTTGTGTTGACTACCGTCCATACAAATGACGCGTTGGGTGCGATCACGCGGATGCGCGACATGAAGGTTGAGCCGTTCCTGCTTGCCTCAACATTGCGCGCCGTTATCGCCCAGCGACTCGTGCGCAGGCTGTGCCCAGCGTGCCGCGAAACGGTTCAAGCTGAGGGTAATGCTGCATCCTTGCTTGGGTTTGATAAAGGCACAGCTGTATACAAGGCAGTTGGCTGCGCCGAATGCAACAACACAGGTTTCCAGGGCCGTATTGGTGTGTTTGAGGCGGTGCGCGTTGATGACACCATCCGGCGTCTCATTAACGATGGTGGTGATGAAGCCATTTTGGCGCGACATGCATTTGTGAACCAACCTAATCTGAGCGCAGCAGCACGTAAATTGGTGCGTAGTGGGGAGACCACGCCGGAGGAAGCCATTCGTATTTCGCGCCGTGAAGACATGGTTGATGCCTGAATTCGCCTATCATGCGATCGACCCGGATGGGCGCGAACGGCGCGGACGCATATCTGCAGCCAATGATGACATGGCGCGTGAAGAACTGGTATCAAAGAAGCTGTACATTGTAACTGTTACGCCAGCTGAAGCGCGCGCGTCGGCCTTTGCCAACCTGCCTTTTAAGCGGCAGGCACGGCTGAGTACAAAGCAACTTACATTGTTTACGCGGCAATTGTCCTCATTGGCTCAAGTGTCGCCCTTGGAAGAAGCCTTACGCACGATTAGCCGCCAAAGCGAACAGCCCCATGTCCGCCAGATATTAACGGATGTGCATGCAGGCGTTGTCGAAGGGCAGCGTTTGTCAGAAGCAATGCGGCGCGAGAGCAATAGCTTTCCTGCATTGTATCGCGCGATGATCGCGGCAGGTGAAGGGGCGGGCACCTTGCCTCTGATCACAGAGCGTCTCGCGGTCTTGCTCGAACGTCAGGCTGAAATGCGCGGTAAGCTCATCGGTGCCCTTGCATATCCAGCGATTTTGTCACTTGTAGCAACATTGGTCGTTATGGGATTGATGGTTTCTGTTGTCCCAAGGGTCGTCGAACAGTTTGACAATGTTGATCAACAGTTGCCGCTCATTACGCGTATCGTAATTGGTATTTCGGCGTTTTTGGCGAGTTATTATTGGGCGCTCATTCTCGTCGTTGTCTTTGGTGCGTTTCTGTTCGCACAAGCTTTAAAGCGGCCCGCTTTCCGTATGTCTGTTGACCGCAATATTTTACGCATTCCTCTGCTGGGAAAGCTTTTGCGCAACCTGCATGCCGCGCGCATGGCGCGGACATTGGCTACGATGGTCGCAAGCCGATTGCCTTTGCTTGAGGGGCTGCGTCTGACGGGCGGCACCATTCGGAACAAGGTCCTTTCTAACGCCAATGACGATATTGTCGAAGCTGTGCGCAGCGGAGGTAGCCTGTCGGGTGCAATGCGCACCAGCGGCGTTTTTCCGCCGCTTCTGGTATATCTTACCGCCAGTGGCGAGAGCGCTGGCCAGCTTGATCAGATGCTTGAGCGCGCTGCCGAGTATCTGGAGCGCGAATTTGATAACTTTACCAGCACAGCTTTGTCGCTGCTCGAACCACTTATCATTGTGGCGATGGGCGGCGTTGTCGCTGTCATAATATTGGCAATTTTGCTGCCTATACTTCAACTTCAAAACCTTTCGGGACTTTAGACATGCTCCGCGTATTGTTTCACCTGCTCACTGACACAAATCTTCCACCCGCCAAGTTCAGGCGGAAAAAGACCAAGTTAGAACGCAACGGATTTACGCTTGTCGAAATGATGGTGACGCTGTTTATTTTGGCATTGCTGACCACGATTGTCGCGATCAATGTTCTGCCGAACCAAGATAAGGCCATGGTGCAAAAGGCAAAGGCCGATATTGCAGTGCTGGGTCAAGCGTTGGAAACCTATCGGCT
>NZ_JBIKPH010000049.1:0-15421 GCF_044357595.1 Sphingorhabdus sp.
ATCTTCACCCGTTTACGCAATCGCTCGATGATGCACAAACATGTGTGGATGCGTTGAAGGATAAAGGGCCGGTGTTTATCACTGGCTATTGCTATGGCGGTTCGGTTGCTTGGGCATTGGCTGGCATCAGCGATGATCTCACTGCCGCAAGCTGTTACTATGGAAGCTTAGTTCCCACAGTATATGCCGATCAGGTCCCCAAATGCGCCACTATCGCGCATTTCGGCCGGTATGACGCGGGTATTCCTATGGAAGGCGTTGAGGCACTGATCGAAAAGGCGCACCCAACCGCGCAAATATTCGTCTATGACGCCAATCACGGGTTTAATTCGGACCGGCGCAAGGATTATCACGAACCAAGCGCCGATTTGGCCCGGGAACGCGCGCTTGCGCTTTTTCACGCCTGTGGCGGATAGCGGGAAGCATGACACCAAGCGCATGGATTAACGGCGGGGCTGGTGTGACTATAGATTGGGCTGTGGTCGAAAGCGCGCTTGGCCCCATGCTGCTTGCGGCGACCGATAAGGGCATTTGCCGCCTGTCGTTTGACGAAAATGAAAGCACGCTAAAGCGCCGTTTTCCGAACGCGACCCTGCTCAGTAAAGGCGGTTCGCTTTCGTCCTTGACCGACGGAGCCGTCTTCGCCGTTCAAAACCCAAGGCAGATGCCCAAGCTGCCCCTTGATGTCGGCGGCACTGTTTTCCAAATGGCGGTATGGCAGGCGTTGCTTGAAATACCTGCTGGCGAAACCCGCAATTATGCCGAAATTGCTGCGGCGGTTGGAAAGCCCGATGCAGTGCGCGCGGCGGGTTCGGCCAATGGTGCCAACCCTGTATCGGTGCTTATTCCCTGCCACCGGGTCATCCGGTCAGATGGCGGCCTTGGCGGCTATGCGTATGGGCTGGAACGCAAGCGCCGTCTGTTGGCGTGGGAAAGCGGGCAGGGCGGTCTGCTTTCAACTTAAGCAAATAGGTATCGCGAAATGTGATCTGCTTAAGGGTAGGTCGCGCGCACGAAATAAAGGCCTTCGGGAGGCGCATTTTCCGCCAATGCAGATCGGTCGGCGGCATCTAGTGCCGCTTTTAAGTCGGCTGCGTTCCAACGACCCAATCCAACAGCGACCAGGCACCCGACCATGGACCGAACTTGATGATGCAGGAAGGACAAGGCCGCTGCTTCGATAATCACATGCTGCCCCTCACGCCGCACGTTCAGGCGATCGAGCGTTTTGACCGGGCTGGCGGCCTGACACGCGGTGGAGCGAAAGGTGGTGAAATCATGCAGGCCGACAAGTATTTGTGCGGCGTCATTCATCGCATCGGCATCCAGTTCCGATCCGACCCTCCAGACACGGCCCCTTTCAAGCGTTAATGATGCGCGCCGATTAAGGATACGATATGCATAAGCCCGGCCAATGCAGCTATAGCGTGCATGCCAGTCATCGGCGACTTCTTCGCACGCCAAAATCGCTATCGGGTGCGGCCGCAAATGGGCGTTGATAGCTTCCATCAAGCGAAAGGCTGAAAGGCCCTTCTCCACATCAACATGTGCGCGCATGCCAAGCGCATGGACGCCGGCATCGGTTCGGCCAGCGCTGTACACGAGGGTCTTTTCGCCCGTTGTCTTAAATATGGCCTCTTCGATGGTGCCTTGGACGGATGGGCCATGGTCCTGCCATTGCCAGCCCATATATGGGCCGCCGTCAAATTCGATGGTGAGCGCAAAACGAGTCATGACAGGCGTGTGCCAGCCGCAATCGCCTTGCCGCGCAGCAGGTCGGCGGTTGGCATTGCAGGTTTACCTGCGCGTTGGATCATGCTGGGGCGAATGGCGTTGGCTTTGCAAGCGATTGTCAGCGCGTCATCGATAACTACGCCCGCTGTGCCATTGGCTGCAACGATTTCGGCGGACAGCACGCGGTAACGTTCCCCTTCAAACGCGAACCAAGCGCCCGGCGCGGGATTAAAGGCGCGGATTTGCCGTTCGACCGCCTCGGCGGGTAGGTTGAAATCCAGCTTTGTTTCAGCCTTGTCGATCTTGGCGGCATAAGTGATACCCGCTTCAGGCTGACTCACGCATGGAAATGCATCGAGATCCGCCAATACCCGAACCATCAACTTCGCGCCAAGCTCCGCCAGTTCCATAGTGAGCATGCCAGTTGTCTTCTGCGCGATTTCTACTTCGGTTGTCGCGCGGACGGGGCCGGTATCAAGTCCAGCCTCCATCTGCATAACCATGACACCAGTCATGGCATCCCCAGCCAATATGGCACGCTGCACCGGCGCGGCACCCCGCCAGCGCGGTAGCAGCGAGCCATGGGCATTGAGGCAGCCATGTTTTGGGGCTTCGAGGACTGCTGGGGGCAGTATGAGGCCATAAGCAGCAACGATCGCTACATCGAGGTCCAGCGCCGCAAATTCCGCCTGTGCGTCCTCCTGACGCAGCGACAGAGGCGATCGTACAACGAGGCCAAGTCCCTCTGCACGTTGCTGAACGGCCGACGGCGTAAGCTTCTTGCCGCGATTGGCGGGACGTGGCGGCTGCGTGTATACCGCGACCACATCATGCCCGGCCGCCACCAATGCATCGAGCGTCGGCACGGCAAATTCCGGAGTTCCCATGAAGGCAAGACGCATCGTCACTTTTCCTTTGTTCAAAAGCCCCCTAAGACCCGGCGCATGGCATCGCAAGAAATAGACGCACTCGCACAGGCATTGTCGAAACTGCCGGGGCTCGGCCCGCGTTCCGCGCGGCGTGTTGTGCTGCACCTTATGAAGAAGCGCGAGAGCGTGTTGCAGCCACTTTTGCGCGCGTTGGAGCATGTCGAACAAAGGCTGGTGGTGTGCAGCACCTGCGGCAATATCGACACCGGCAACCCCTGCGGCATTTGTGTGGACCCAAGGCGCGACATCCGTTCGATCTGTGTTGTGGAGGATGTATCCGACCTGTGGGCGCTTGACCGATCGCGTCTTTTCCCCGGGAAATACCATGTCCTTGGCGGCCGTTTGTCCGCGCTTGATGGCGTTCGGCCAGAAGATCTGAACATCGACGGTTTGGTCAGCCGGATCGCCGTGGGCGGCATTGACGAGGTCGTGCTTGCCATGAATGCTACGCTTGAGGGGCAGACCACGGCGCATTATCTGGCCGAGCGGCTTGAACAATTCCCTATTCGCTTAACGCAATTGGCGCATGGTGTGCCTGTGGGCGGGGAGCTTGACTATCTCGATGATGGAACCTTGGCGCAGGCATTACGCGCCAGGCGTCCTGTCGGTTGATTTATCCAAAGACCGTCCCTATTTGCGACCCATGGCTATCTTACCTATTCTTGAAGTGCCCGATGCGCGCCTGAAAACCATCTCAAAACCTGTTGAGAGCTTTGGCGACGACCTGAAGACCTTGGTCAATGACATGATCGAAACAATGTATGCCGCGCCCGGCATTGGCCTGGCGGCCATTCAAGTGGGTGTGCCAAAGCGTCTGTTGGTTATCGACTTGCAAGAAGATGAAACGGAGGGTGAAGAACCCGTCTGCAACCCGCGCGTCTTTGTGAACCCCGAAATCTTGGACCCATCAGACACGTACAACCTTTACAATGAAGGCTGTTTGTCAGTGCCGGACCAATATGCTGATGTTGAGCGGCCTGCGCAAATCCGCGCCCGCTGGCAGGATGTTGAAGGCAATGTGCATGAAGAAATCATGACTGGGCTCATGGCGACATGTTTGCAGCATGAGATGGATCATTTGGAAGGCATATTGTTCATCGACCATCTGTCGCGCCTAAAGCGCCAGATGGTGTTGAAGAAAATTGAAAAGGCCCGCAAAATGGGTGGCGGCCATGTCCATAACGAGCATTGCAACCACTGATAGCGTCGGTCGGAGCTCCGCCGCTGGTCGAGTTTCCTAAACCTTTTGCTTATTTCGCAAATTGGGTAGGTGCCGGGCTGATGGTAACAAATTTACCAGCCTCAATTTCCTGCACCTCAAGCATACGGTCGGTAAGGCCGTTGGCGTTAAAGCGGAACGCCCCGTCAACGCCAATGAAGCCTTGCGGGTCAGTCAGCTGCCCGACCGGAAACCGCGTTCCTGGGCGCCAGTCGCGGGCAACGCGTGCGACCAGCAACACGGAGTCATAGCCAAGGCTGGAGAGGCGCAAAGGCGCCTTGCCAAAGCGGGCGCGATATTTGGCCGCATATTGTGTGAACAAAGTGTCCGATACGCTCGCGAACCACGCGCCATACATGGACGCATTGCTCGCAAGGGTGCCGTCGATATTCCACAAATCGGTACCGAGAATTTTTGCCGTGCGCAGCCCATTGCGACGCAACGCTGGGACGGTTGCAACCGCTGCGCGGCCGCTGTCGGCAATCAGGATAGCATCAATACCGCCCAATTGGACCAGACGGCGGGCGGCGGCATCAGCCGAAGCCGCAGTGCCGTTTGATTCCTGAATAGCTACCAAAGTGCCGCCCGCAGCCCGCACCGCCACAGTCATATTCGACTGCGCGCGCTGCCCGTAGATATTAGAAGACACTATGCCAGCAAAGCGATTATAGCCTTGCGATTGGGCGTAACGCACGACGCGTTCAATCGATTGGTTCGGCAAATGGCCAAGCAAAAACACATTTTGTCCGGCAACGCCAATGTCGTTGGAGAAGCTGATGATGGGCACGCCCGCTGGCTTTGCCTGCGCCGCAACTTCGACGACATCATCGCCGCGCAGTGGTCCCAAAATAAGTTTGTTGCCATCTGCGATAGCCCGCTTCGTTGCCGCTGCAACGCCAGTGCCAGTGTCATAGGTGATCATGCGGATGTTGGTTACTTTGGTATCGGTGAGGGCCAGAGCGGTTGCATTGGCAATCGCCTGCCCGACATCTGCGTCGGGACCAGTTACCGGCAACAGCAAGGCAACGCGGTGCATGCCATCCATGGGATCGGCGGTCACAACAGGCGGAGGCCCTTTGCCGTTCGGTATCGTGCTACACGCCGCCAGCAAAGTTACCGATGCCAAGATCAGTAGCTTTTTGAATTGGCCTGCTAAAGCTTGCGGCCGTGCGCTCGTTGCGGCAATGGTTGCGCTCATTTTGTGTTCCTTGGGAAGAAGCTTCTAATTCCGATGACTTTCGAATCAGGCTTATATGTCGTTGCGACCCCTATCGGCAACCTTGCAGATATGTCACAACGGGCAATCGACCTTTTGAAAGCTGCAGAAATCGTAGCGGTTGAGGACAGCCGCGTAACCGGCAAATTGCTGCATCATTTGGGCATAAAAAAGAAGATGCGCCGGTACAACGACCATAGCGGGGAAGTCGAACGGGAATCCCTGGTCGCTGCCGCGCGCGGGGCTGTGGTTGCTTTGGTATCGGATGCCGGAACGCCGCTCATCTCCGACCCTGGATATAAGCTTGTACGGTCCGCACGTGAAGCTGGCGTGCCTGTGTTCACCATTCCCGGCGCAAGTGCTGTGACAGCGGCTTTGTCCATCTGTGGGCTTCCCACGGACCGTTTTTTGTTTGCCGGGTTTCTGCCGAACAAAGCGAAAGCGCGGGTTGAGACCTTGATGGAGTTGGGGCAGGTCAAGGCGACGTTGGTCTTTTATGAGGCTGGCCCCAGACTCGCCGCAAGCTTGGCTGCGATTGCCGAAACCTATGGCGACCGCGAAGTGGCCGTGGCGCGGGAGCTGACCAAGAAATTTGAAGAGGTCGTTACAGGAACGGCGGCTGAGCTGGCCGCACGCTATGCAGAACATGAACCGAAGGGCGAGATCGTCTTGGTCGTGGGCCCGCCTGCTGATAATGTGGTGACTGAAACAGGTGATGTGGATGCCGCCCTGAAAGAAGCTTTGGCAACTATGTCGGCGGCCAAGGCAGCTGGCGCGATTGCCAAACGCTTTGGTCTTGAACGCAATGCGGTCTATGCGCGCGCTACGGAATTGAAGGCCACATGAACCGTCTTGCCGCCGAAAAACGTGGCCGACGCGGCGAAGCGATCGCGGCGTGGTTCTTGCGTTTGAAAGGTTGGCGGATCGTTGGCGCACGCGTGAAGACCCCGCGTGGCGAAGTTGACCTGATCGCGCGGCGCGGCAAAAGCATTGCCTTTGTTGAGGTGAAGGCACGCACGAAAGCAGTTGACCTTGCCACCGCAATTGATGCCACACGGTTACGCCGCGTGGCGGCGGCGGCAGAAATTCTGCTCCCGAAATATGGCAAAGAGTGTGAAAATATGCAGATAGACGTTATTATGGTTGCACCATGGCGCTGGCCCAACCATTTGCCAAATGTTTGGCACGGATAGGAACTGGCAAAATGGCAATCAAAATGGCGGTCCAAATGGACCCTATGGACGGCATCAACATCAACGGCGACTCCAGCTTTGCGCTGATGCTCGCAGGCCAAGCGCGTGGTTATGACATCTGGCATTATGATGTTGGCTCATTGACCTTGGATGCGCATGACCGGCTGACGGCTTGGGCACACCCCGTGCACGACCTGCAACGGGTAGAGGGCGCGCATTACCGTTTTGGCACGCCAAAGAAGATCGACTTGGGCACGGATATTGATGTCGTGTTGATGCGGCAGGACCCGCCCTTCCATGTTGGCTATATTACCGCAACGCATTTGCTTGAGCGGATTGAGCATGAAACTCTGGTGGTCAACAATCCGGCGAGCGTCCGCAACGCGCCGGAAAAGGTTATGGTGCTGGATTATCGCCAGTTTATGCCACCAACGATCATAATGCGTTCCGCTGACGAAGTGCGCGACTTTCAAAAAATCCACGGCGCAGTGGTGGTAAAACCGCTGCACGGCAATGGCGGCAAAGCTATTTTCCGTATCGATGCCGACGGCAGCAACCTTGGCGCTCTGTTCGAAGTGTTCAACAACACCTGGCCTGAACCGCATATGGTGCAGCCTTTCCTTCCCGATGTGGCGAAGGGCGACAAACGCATCGTGATGATTGACGGTGCAGTGACTGGCGCGATCAACCGCCGGCCGGGCGAGGGCGAATTCCGGTCGAACCTAGCCGTAGGGGGCAGCGCTGAGGCGACGGCTCTCACGCCCCGGGAGCTGGAAATTTGTGCGGCAATGGGTCCGCGCTTGAAGGAACTTGGCCTGATATTCGTGGGCATTGACGTTATCGGCGGGCAGTGGCTTACCGAAATCAATGTCACATCGCCGACAGGCATTGTTGCGATCGACGGGTTCAACGGCACCGACACACCGTCCTTGATTTTGGACGCCATCGAAGCCCGAATTAAAGCATAAAATTCATGGAAGACTGGATCATCCATCTGGTCGAATGGGGCCATTATTGGGGCGTGGGCTTGCTCATGCTTCTGGAAACAGTGTTCCCGCCCATACCGTCCGAAGTCATCATGACCGTTGCAGGGGTATCTGCCGCGCGGGGCAATATGAATCTTGGCGGTACCATCGCGGCGGGCACGGCGGGTGCGATGCTGGGCAACTGGATGTGGTATTGGCTGGCCATCAAATTCGGTGAAGCCCGCATGCGGGGCTTTATTGATCGCTATAGCCGCTGGTTGACGCTGGATTGGGCGGAGATCGAACGCGGGCAGGCGCTGTTTCGTAAGCATGGATCGATTATCGTGCTGATTGCGCGCATGTTGCCGACATTGCGCTCGTTGATTTCCATTCCCGCCGGCCTGTTTGGTATGTCGCTTGCCCGGTTCCTTATATTTTCGACGATCGGAACTGCTGGTTGGACCGCGGCGCTGGCTGGCGGAGGATATTTTCTGGGATCGCAGTTCAAAGATATCGAAAAATGGCTTGGGCTATTATCGACCGTCGTGATCGTCGGCATCGCCCTGACATATGTTTGGCGGCTATTGCGGTGGAAGGCTACGCCCGCGGATGCGCGTTCTGATACACATCCAGAAGCATAGCGGTATCGACAGCGGTATAGACCTGAGTCGACGACAGGCTGGCATGGCCCAATAATTCCTGAAGACTGCGCAAGTCGGTCCCACCTGCCAATAAATGTGTGGCAAAGCTGTGGCGCAGGGCATGCGGGGTGGTGCGATCCGATAATCCCAATCGCGTCCGCGCCCCCTGAACCGCGCGGCGCACGAGTGCAGGCGATAATGGACCACCGCGCGCGCCACGAAACAGTGGCTGGTCGGCGCTTGCGGCATAAGGGCACAAAGCGAGATATTCCTCAATGGCGGTACGGACTTGCTCCAGCAGCGGCACGATTCGTGTCTTGTTGCGCTTACCCGTGACGCGCAATGTGTTGCTCAGCGGTAATATGTCGCCCATCAGGCCAGTTGCCTCGCTCACGCGCAAGCCGCTGCCATAGAGCAGCAAAAGCAACGCCCAATCACGCGCACCAATCCAGCCATCCTGTGCATTTTCGGCAACATCATCGGCCAAAGCCAGAACGTCGTCCGGATTGACGGGACGCGGCAGGCTTCGCTGTACGCGCGGGCCCTTCATCACGGGCAAAGTAACATCATCACCCAAGGCAAAGCGCAGGAAATGTCGCGTGGCGGAAAGTTCGCGCGCGGTAGAGCGGTTCGTGAGGCCATCCCCCCTGCGGTCGGCCAGAAATGCCCTCAGGTCGGCTGCGGAAATTTTGCGCAGCGTTTCACGCGTGACGTCCGTGCCCCAATGCAATTGCAGAAACCCCGTCAGCCGATCGGCCGTTGCGTGATAGGCCCGCACGCTATGCGTCGACAGCCGGCGGTTGTCGGTCAGATATGCAAGATATTCGGCAAGCAAGGACGGCATGTGGGGCACGCTATCAGGCGGCGGCTTCCGCCTCAACATTTACTATCTGCGGCAGGATGGCATCAAGCAACGGCATGCCCTGCGGCGTCACCGTTACGCGGTCGCCATCGCGTCGGATAAGGCCAAGCTGCGCGATCTTGTCGACCGCGTGGGTGTCGAGCAAATTGTCAGAGGCAATCCCTGTCCGGTCGGACAATCGGCTAAGGCTAATCCCCTCGGCCAGCCGCAAACCCATCAGCAGGCTTTCGGTCGCGCGCGTTGCAGCATCGAGACGATCTTCGCTGCTGATGCCATGGGCATTACGTTCAACGGCCGACAAGAAATTCTCCGGCTTCTTATGGCGTTGTGAGGCAGCTTCAAGACGTCGTCCATGTGCGCCGGGACCAATGCCGATATAATCATCATAGCGCCAATAACTTAGATTATGCCGGCTTTCGCTGCCCGGCTTGGCATGGTTGCTGATCTCATAGGCCGGGATGCCTGCGGCGGATGTCATCTGTCCGGTTAATTCATACAGCGTCGCTGCATCATCATTATCGGCGGGGATGAAATGCCCGGTGCGCACGAGCGTTTCAAACCGTGTGCCTGGTTCGATTGTCAATTGATACAGCGACACATGGTCCGTGCCGAAGGACAAAGCGCGTTTAAGATCCGCCTCCCACTGGCTGGCAGTTTGCGCGGGCCGTGCGTAAATCAGGTCGATGTTGACGCGCCCGAAATGATGTTGTGCGACCGCCAATGCGTCAAGGCTCTCGGCAACCGAATGCGCGCGCCCCAGAAACGCCAACGCAGCATCATCCAGTGACTGAAGCCCAAGCGACACACGGTTCACGCCTGCTGCGGCGAGGTCCGCAAAGCGCGCGGCCTCGACCGACGATGGGTTTGCTTCCAAGGTAATTTCGATATCGTCGGCAAAGCCCCAATGCTGCGCCGCTGCATCAATAAGCGCAGCAACGGTCGATGGCGGCATCAGCGAAGGTGTCCCGCCACCAAAGAAGATGGATGTGAGCTTGCGACCCGGCGTCAGCGCCGCCTCATAGGCCATATCCGCCAGCAACGCGGCGCGCCATGCGTCATCGTCCACCGTGTCGCGCACATGGCTATTGAAGTCACAATAGGGACATTTGGAAACGCAAAACGGCCAGTGAATGTAGAGGGCGAGGGGGCTAGGTATCATATTTCCTACCCTATTTCGCAGGAAGGGCGATCAAGAAAATACTGTCGCAACCAACTGGCGGAACGCGTCTGCCCGGTGGCTCATTGCGTGCTTTTCTGCGGGGTCGAGTTCGGCAAAGGTCTCGCTTCGGCCTTCGGGCACAAAAACAGGGTCATAGCCAAACCCTAGCAACCCGCGCGGTGGCCATGTCAGGCTGCCATGGACGCGACCTTCGAATATCTCCGCATGGCCATCGGGCCATGCAAGCGCCAAAGTGCAGACGAAATAGGCGCTTCGGTCGGTGTCCGTGCCAAGCTCGGCCAGCTTGCCCTCCACTTTGCCCATCGCCATGTACCAGTCGCGCCCCGGTCCGCCTTCGAACTTCTGTGTTTCCGCCCAATCAGCGGTGTAGACCCCCGGCGCGCCGCCCAAGGCAGCGACGCATAGGCCGCTGTCATCGGCCAGCGCGGGCAGGCCCGACCCTTGCGCGGATGCATGGGCCTTCAGCAACGCGTTTTCGGCAAAACTCGTGCCGGTCTCTTCGGGTTCAGGCAAGCCCAACTCGCCAGCGGAAATGGGTTCGATGCCAAATGGCGCAAGCAGCGCCCGTATTTCCCGAACCTTGCCTGCGTTATGGCTGGCGATCACCAGTTTTCCGGGCTGGAGTTTGCGGTGGGTCATATGAAATATTGCCTTAAGTCATATTGTCATCCCCGCTTTCGCGGGAATGACATAGAATTTTAGGGTATTAAGCCTTGCCTACTTAACCGCTTCGGCCTGCGCGGCGAAGATGCGGTCTGTCCCCATGCGCCCAAGACGTAGCAAGCGTAGAAGGCCCTCTTCGTCATAGGTCGCGCCTTCGGCAGTCGCTTGCACTTCGGCAATCTGGCCGCCTTCGATCAGAACGAAATTCGCATCGGCATCGGCATCGGAATCTTCGATATAGTCAAGGTCCAACACGGGCGTGCCTTTGAAGATACCGCAACTTACCGCCGCGACGCGGCCGGTGATGGGGTCTTCTTTGATTGCGCCCGACGCCAGCAAACCATTAACCGCAAGCCGCAACGCAACCCATGCGCCGGAAATAGCGGCGGTGCGTGTGCCGCCATCGGCCTGCAATACGTCGCAGTCGACGGTGATTTGATTTTCGCCCAGCTTCTTCATATCGACGACAGAGCGCAAAGAACGGCCAATAAGACGTTGAATTTCCTGAGTCCGCCCCGATTGCTTGCCCTTCGCCGCTTCACGCTGGCTACGCGTGTGGGTGGCGCGGGGGAGCATCGAATATTCTGCTGTGACCCAACCTTCACCCTTGCCACGCAACCATGGCGGAATGCGATCTTCGACGCTGGCGGTTACCAGCACGCGGGTGTCACCAAAACCGATAAGGCAGCTTCCTTCGGCATGTTTGGTGAAATGGGTTTCGATCGAAATGGCGCGCATTTCGTCTGGCGCACGGCCTGATGGACGCATGATGTTCTCCTGATAATGGGTTGAAGGTTGCCATAGCCTGCCCCGCTTGCTTTGCAAGCATGCGGTGCGCTACTATAAGTGCGTGAGCCAAACACCCATCAATGAATTGAATGACCGCACGCGCACCGTCTTCCGGATGGTGGTCGAAAGCTATCTGGACAATGGCGCGCCGGTGGGCTCGCGCACCATTTCGAAATTTGCAGGGTTGAACTTATCGCCAGCCTCCATCCGGAACGTCATGCAGGATTTGGAAGAGGCAGGCTATCTCGCCTCGCCGCACACCAGCGCCGGTCGCGTGCCAACCGAAAGCGGGCTTCGCCTGTTTGTGGATGGCATGATGCAATCGGCCGAACCCTCCGCCGAAGAACAGCGTGTGATTGAATCGCAGATTAGCGGCGAGGGCCCCATTGAAGAGGCACTGGCCGCCGCGACGTTGGTTTTGTCAGGATTGTCCGCCTGCGCCGGTATTGTGCTTGTACCAAAGCGTGACGCGGTCCTGAAGGCATTCAGCTTTGCACGTCTGTCCCCATCACAAGTGCTCGCAATCATGGTCGGGTCCGACAACAGCGTCGAAAACCGGTTGGTGTCGATTGATCCTGCGATCAGCGAATCCATGTTGGTGGAGGCGGCGAATTATATTTCGGCGCGCCTGTCAGGGCTGACGTTATCGGAAGCCTTGGAACGTCTCGACAGTGAAATTCGCGCGGAGAAAGCGGAACTTGATGTTGCCAGCCAGAAACTGGTGCGGGATGGCCTTGCGATCTGGTCGCTCGACGCAAATGACCGGCCCGTGCTGATCGTGCGTGGGCAGTCGAACTTGATCGACGATGCAGCTGCTGCGGACCTCGACCGAGTGCGGCAATTGCTCGACGAATTGGAGAGCAAAGAGGAAATCGCAAGGCTCGTCGATAGCGCGCGGGATGCGCAATCGACGCGGATATTCATTGGTTCGGAAAATAATCTTTTCTCATTATCGGGATCATCGGTGATTGCCGCACCCTATCGTGAGGCTGGCGGCAAGGTCGTTGGCGTGGTTGGCGTCATTGGCCCGACACGCTTGAATTATGCGCGTATTGTGCCGATGGTAGACTTCACCGCGCAAGCACTCAGCCGCTTAATTAAGTAATGCGCGGGTTGATGAAATAGAATTGCTTTCTATATGCGCAAAGCAACAAACGACCGAAGTGTCGCAACGTAAATGGGTTAATCAGGTTTATGACAGACAAGAAATCAGCGACTGCGGATATTGCGGTAGAAAAAGAACTTGAAGGCGTACCAGAGCATATGAAGGACGAAACGCCAGAAGCGACCGACACTGCCGATGCAAAAATCGCGGCACTGGAAGAAGCGATTGCCGCTACGCAGCAGGATGTGTTGTACGCGCAAGCCGAAACGCAGAATGTCCGTCGCCGTATGGAAAAAGAGGCGCAGGATGCGCGCGCGTATGCCGCAACCGGTTTTGCCCGCGACGTGCTTTCGGTTTCCGACAATCTGTCGCGTGCGCTGGAGGCTATTCCTGCCGAAATGCGCGACAGCGAAGCTATGAAACCTCTCGTGATCGGGCTTGAGGCCACTGGCCGCGAACTGGACAGCGTATTTTCCAAAAATGGAATTACGCGCATCGCCGCCATGGGCATGCCGCTTGACCCGAACCAGCACCAGGCAATGGTTGAAATCCCAAGCGCCGACGCCGCACCTGGCACAATTATCGCCGAAATGCAGGCGGGTTACATGATCAAGGATCGTTTGCTGCGGCCTGCTTTGGTTGGGGTTGCAAAGGCAGTCGAATAAGCTGGCTGTCGCTGGCATGACAAAGTTGTGGGGTAGTCTCAGCGCTACCTCTCCGCTATCCATCTCCACGCATGACCACAGCAGCAGTCTCTACGGAAGGCCAATCCCCTTGGCGCGATGAACTTCGCGCGACGCTGTTGCTTGCATGGCCGATGATTCTGTCGAACCTGACGATGATGCTGATCGGGGTGACGGACGTCATCCTGTTGGGCTGGCTTGGGCCACGCGAATTGGCGGCGGGTGCGCTGGGGCATAATCTGGCGATTTTCTGTGCGATTTTCTGCATGGGCCTTGTGACCGCGACGGCGCCAATGATGGCTTCGGAAAAGGGCCGGATGGCGCATTCGGTGCGCGACATAAGGCGGACATTTCGGCAGGGGCTTTGGGTCTGCTGTTCGGTCATGGTCCCCATTTGGGCATTTTTGTGGAATACCGAAGCGATATTGGTTGCGACGGGGCAACAGCCAGATTTAGCCGCGAATGCCGCTATTTTTGTGCGGGCCTATATGTGGTCTATCCTCCCGTTTCTGGGCTTTTTGGTGCTGCGTAATTTCGTTGCCGCGCTGGAACAGCCGGTTTGGGCTACCGTCGTTGCGTGTGGCGCTGTGGTTTTGAACGCGGTGGTCAATTACGGCCTGATCCTTGGCCATTATGGTTTGCCGCAGCTCGGCCTGATGGGGGCAGGCATTGGCAGCACGATAACCAATGTTGTTCAATTCGCCGTTATGGCGCTTGTCGTCAGCTTTCATCCGAAATTCCGGCGCTATCATCTGTTTGGCCGCTTTTGGCGCGCAGATTGGCCGCGCTTTCGACAGATTTGGCGACTCGGCATGCCTATTGGCGTGACCATGGGTTTCGAAGGCGGCGTTTTTGCGGTTGCGATTTTGCTGATGGGGTTGATTAACGAAGCATCGGTTGCTGCCCATGCCGTTGCTATCCAGATTGCCTCGCTTACCTTCATGGTGCCGATGGGCCTTGGGCAAGCGGCAACGGTGCGGGTGGGGCTCGCCTTTGGCCGCAACGACGCGGACGGCATAACAAAAGCGGGTTGGACTGCGTTCGTCTTGGGCACTGGCTTTATGGGGGCCATGGCTCTGGGGATTTACAGCTTTCCAGAGGCGTTAATCGGCATTTTTGTGACGCCGATTGACGCCGAAACGACGCAGGTGTTCAACCTTGCCGTCAGCTTCCTCATGGTCGCGGCTATTTTCCAGATCGTCGACGGGGCACAGGTTGTAGGTGCTGGCATGTTGCGCGGTTTACACGACACCAAGGTGCCGATGTATTTTGCCGCCTTTGGTTATTGGGTGGTTGGCATTGGCGTTGGTGCGTGGCTTGCATTTCGCGGCGGTTGGGACGGTGTCGGTGTGTGGACTGGCCTTGCGACAGGGTTGGCGGTTGTGTCCGTCCTGATGCTCGCTCGTTGGTCGATGCGCGCGCGGCTGGGTCTGTTGCCGTTAGAAAATTAGAACGCCGTCATCCTGAAACAGGTTTAGGATGGCTCAGCTATATCAGCCGTCGATTGCTTTTTTCTCGTCTGGGTCGCTGCCATCTATTTCTTGCACGCGTGCTTTGACCAAAATGCGTTCATTGTTCGAAAATAGAAACTCGGTTTCAATTTCACCCAATTTGCGCGGAATGGTATTTACGCCCCACATCATCACATGCTTGCCACCTTTTTTGAAGGCAACTTTTTCTCCGGCGGGGATTAAGACGCGGTCCATGGGTGCCATGGATACGGCCCCTGTTTTTGCGTCCACCGTGACATCATGCATTTCCACACGAATGGCCGAGGGTGAGCTGACGCGCAGCAATTGTACATCTTCGGGGCCGCCATAAACGTTGAAATGCAACGCGGAGGGATTGTTGTCGACTGGCGATAGGGTCAGCACAGCCTCTTTCACTTTCAACTGTGGTGTTGGACCGCAGGAAGCCAGCAGCAAAGCCGCCGCAGCCGTAACTAAGGTGAATATCCGTCGGTTCATAACATACCCATCTTGTTGGCAGGATCGTACAGCGCCAGGACGCTCCGATAAAGTATTTCCACTTACTTTTTACCTATCTAGGCGTCCCAAAGTCTTGTGCCAAGAGAATTGGCACCTATATCGCCGCTACAACGTCACGATACGAGATACGTCGGTGCCTGATAGGGCTGGCGCGTAACGGGGCAGATTATAGTTCAATTTTAAAATTTCGGGGTAAAGTTTTTATGGCTAAAGTTATTGGTATCGACTTGGGCACGACAAACAGCTGCGTTGCG
>NZ_JBIKPH010000147.1:0-5693 GCF_044357595.1 Sphingorhabdus sp.
GTCCCGTTTGGAGCGCCGCCTTTGATGCTATTCGCGGCCTTTGTCAAGCACGCCTGCGGGATTTATTGGAATTGACCATGCTTTGAGCCAGGATGGCGTTCGATGGACATGATGATGCCCACGCATAACATCATCGTCAGCATCGACGATCCGCCATGACTGACGAAGGGCAGAGGTATTCCAGCAACTGGGGCGAGGCCAACCACCATCAGTAAATTGATCATGATGTAGAAGAATATCGTGCAGGTCAGGCCCGCGGCGACCAATTTTCCGTATCGCGTCTTGCTCTGCACCGCGACTTTTAAGCCCCAGCGCATAAGCATGAAATAGAGGAATAGGATGAAAAAGCCGCCAATGATGCCCCATTCTTCGGCCATTGTCGCAAAGACAAAGTCTGTATGACCTTCAGGAAGATAATCGAGATGGCTTTGTGTGCCATTGCCAAAGCCCTTGCCAAAGATGCCACCTGATCCAATCGAGATTTTTGACTGGGTGATATGATAGCCGGTGCCAAGAGGGTCATTTTCAGGGTTGAGGAAAATCAGAACCCGGTCTTGCTGATATGCCTTCATCCCAAAAAAATAGACCAATGGCGCAACAACCGCGAGGGCCGCGCCAGCGCCGATGAAGTAGATCAGCGGTAGGCCCGCCATGAAGCCCACAACGCCAAGCCCAAAGGCGTAAGCGATAGCGGCGTCAAAATCCGGCTGGATGATAACCATCGCGCTTGGCAGGATCAGGATTAAAACAAGCGGCCATATCGCTTCAATGCCATATATTCGGTTTGGTGGAAGTCGGTCGAAAAACCATGCAGCGGCCAGCACCATCGCTGGCTTCATTAATTCGGAAGGCTGCAGCGTGATAAAGCCCAGGTTGATCCAACGCTGACTTCCGCCGCCGACAAAACCCATGAGTTCGACGACCACGAGCAAGAGCAAAAGCAGCAGGTACAATGGGAAAGTTATTGATTTCCAAAATCCCAGCGGCATCCGTGACATCGCGATCGCCAGTACGAGGAGTGCGATAAAGCGCAGGACATGTTTGCCTGCCCATGGTTGCAGATGACCACCAGCTGCCGAGTATAAGACGGTTGCGCCAAAGCCCACCAGCGCCATCAGAATGAAGATTACGCGCCAGGGCAAGGCGGCGATAGGCGCAGGGACTATGCCGTTCATATTGTCGGATCCAGCGGCGGCGGCGCGGTGGGCTGCCCCTGGAACGTCGCGTATTTGGCCGCCATACGTTGTTCGATATTACCGCCCCAGCCTGCCTCTAGCGCTTCCAGCGAAGCCATCGCCTGCGCACGGTCATATAAGAAGGTCAGAACATCTTTTGCAATGGGTGCTGCTGCACGGGCGCCACCCATGCCATGTTCGATGACAACTGATGCGGCGTACCTTGGTGCGGCAACGGGTGCAAAACATACGAAAAGCCCGTGATCACGATATTTCCATGCCCCGGATTGTCCGCGTTGCGCCCCTGCGATGCGGCGCACTTGCGCGGTGCCGGTTTTGCCCGCCATCGTTATGTTTTCAAGTTGCAGTTTACTGCGCACGGCTGTGCCGGCGCCATTGACAACCAAGTTCATGCCGTCCCGCACAACATCAAGATGTTCTGTTGGAAAGGAGAGGGGCTTGGGCGCTACCCGTTTTTTCAACAATATTTCGGGCTGCACATGCAAGCCGGAGGAAATGCGTGCAGCCATCACAGCCAATTGAAATGGGCTTGCGATGATATAGCCTTGTCCAATGACCGCGTTAAGCGTGTCGGATTCTGTCCATTTCTGGTCATATTTGCGCATTTTCCAAGCGCTGTCGGGCACGGTGCCATAGCGTTGCGAAGGGAAAGGCAGCGAAAATTCCTGACCAAGGCCTAACTCCCGCCCGACAGGAGCGATATTGTCATAACCGATCCGACGCCCCATCGCATAAAAATAGGTATTGCAGCTTTTCATGATAGCCGTGCGCATGTTCACTGCGCCATGGCGCCCGAGGCATTTGAACACGCGATTGCCAAGTCGATACCCGCCGTTGCAGACAACCGTCTCATCAGGGTCAATGCCTTGGCGCAACATCGCGAGGCCAGCGACTGGTTTTAATGTAGAGCCCGGAGGGTAAAGCCCCTGCAATGCCTTGTTCAGCATGGGGATATGGTCATCGCTGTTCAGCATTTTCCATTCGACCCGGCCAATGCCATCGGAAAAACTATTGGGATCGTAACATGGCATCGATGCCATGGTTAGAATGTCGCCTGTGAGACAATCGAACACGACAACTGACCCTGATTCCAGACCAAGCCGGCGGGCAGCATAATTATGCAGATCAATGTCGATCGTGAGTTGGACCGGCTTTCCAGGAATGTCGGGTCGTGTGGCGAGGTCACGGATAATTTTGCCACGCGCTGTAACCTCCGTGCGCTTTGCCCCCGGTTCGCCCTGCAAACGGTCTTCTAACGTCTTTTCAAGGCCGTCCTTGCCGACCTTAAACCCTGGCGTAATCAGTAACGGCTTTTTGCTCTTCTGATATTCTTCGGCCGATACGGTGCCAACATAGCCAATCAGATGACCGACGGCTGCGCCGCTCGGGTAAAAGCGCGAATAACCCTGACGCGGGCTAACACCGGGAAGGTCAGGCAAGCGTACGCTGACGGCGGCAAATCGTTCATAATCCAGACCGGCGGCAACTTGCACAGGTTGAAACCCTTGCGCGTTCTTGAGCTCGCGGTGAATGCGGTCAACATCATCGGTGGAAAGCGTCAGCAATTCCGCCAGCGTGCGGACGGTTTCATCTTTTCGCACCAGCCGATCGGGAATGATATCGACCCGAAAGTCAGCGCGGTTGGTGGCAATTGGTTTGCCATATCGGTCGACGAACCAGCCCCTACGTGGGGGAATGATAGTCAGATTAACGCGGTTGCTTTCGGCCAATAGCTCGTATTTTTCATTATCGGCGACTGCGATATAAGACATACGCGCAGCCACGGTCAGACCAATAGCTGCCTGCACGCCGCCAACAAAAACGGCACGTCGTGTGAAGGTGAAATCAAGCTGCCCTGATGTGACCTGCTTTTCGATTTTCATGTTGCCAATCGCCAGCTGTCGAGACGCGCACATATGCGCACGACGAGTGGATATAGCAATATCGACAATATAATCTGGGGTATTAACAAACTCGGCTCAGGTGCTGCGTGTGCAAGGCCAGCGATCCATAACCCGCCAAGTAAAACGGCCGTTATGAGCAAGGCTGCAATGAGCCAGTCCTGAAAATAATCACGCCAGATTGCGCGTGAATCGATAATCTCGAGAGCCAGCATCGCGAGGGACCAGAGCAGGCCAGCGCTGCCGAAGGGCTGACCACTGAAAAGATCGTCCATCAAACCAAAGGGAATGCCGGACCACACGGGAAGCAAGCCAGGCCGCATCAAGCGCCAACCGAGCATCATCAAAAGGCCGAAGGGCGGCAACAACGGTTCCGCTGTAAATATGGGCAAGGTCGTGACCATCGACGCCAGAATGACCGAGGCAATCGGGATCGCTAACATTTTGAGTAACGATTGTTCGCGGTCAAAGCGGCTTTCATATTCGCGTCCTGGCCGTGTTGGTAGGCGGATGGCAGTTACCGGAATTTTCACTCTTTAATCTCTTTGGTCTTGCCCTCAGGGGCGGCAGCTTGTTGGGCCGCTCGGGCTTCGCCCTGATATTGTCGCACGACGATTGCATAAGGCGTGTTGCCGGGGCCAGCAAAAGGGATGGCCAACGCACCATCGCTGGTTTTGCGAATGACGCGGGCAAAGGGAATGTTCGGGCGGTACAAGCCGCCATTGCCGGAGGTTACAATCACGTCACCTACTCTAAACGGACTTTCGCCCAAGTTTAGCGGCTTGATGAGAACTGTTCCGTTGCCAAGCCCGGCTGAAAATGCAGGTAGGCCGTCACTCACGCGCATCACGGGCACCAGATTTTCGGCGTCCGTTACCAACAGAATTCGGGCAGTTGTTGGGCCGACTTCGATAACCCGGCCTATTAGCCCCGCGGGGCCCCGCACTGGTTGCGCACGTTCCACACCATAATTGCGACCGACTGATAAGGTCGCGACCCGCCGCGTGCTGGATGCGGTAGAGCTAATGAGCCGGCCAACGGCGATTTGCTGCTCGCCTTCGTCGGTTAGTTTTAGCAATCCCCGCAGCCGCGCATTTTCAATGCGAAGCGCGCGCGCTTCGATCAATTTGCTCCGGTTGACCCGTGCTTCTTTTTCGAGCGTCACATTTTTCGAGGCAGCGTCTATATAGGCGGACGCATCACGCGTGATACCTTGTGTGGACAGTCGAAGCGCGCTGAAAACACGAGCGATCGGGGCGGTGATTTCTGCACCAAAGGTCCTAAGAGCCGCAAAGCCAGTTGGATCGACGACCGATATCGACAGAAGCAGCGCAGCCACTATTGTCCCTGCAGTCGCCGCCACATAGGTTACGAACAGGCTATATTGCGCCTTCCGGGAAAATCCGGGGCGCCGATGCGGTGGCGGCGCCATCCTAACCTCGCCTTAGGCGGTGAGCAGGACGCCGCGGAAGATCGGGTCTTCCATGGCCCGGCCAGTGCCGATAGCAACGCACGTCAACGGGTCTTCGGCAACCGTAACGGGCAGGCCGGTTTCATCACGCAAAAATTCGTCAAGACCGGCCATCAAAGCGCCGCCACCTGTCAGAACAATTCCTTGATCTACGATGTCAGCCGCCAGTTCTGGCGCGGTGTTTTCAAGCGCAACGCGCACACCTTCGAGGATTGTACCGATCGGTTCCGATAAGGCTTCGGCAATCTGCCCCTGATTAATCGAAATTTCCTTCGGCACGCCGTTTACAAGATCGCGGCCCTTGATGTGCAAGGTCTGGCCAATGCCATCGGCTGGCGGACGGGCGGTTCCAAAATCCTTCTTGATCCGCTCGGCGGTTGCTTCCCCGATAAGCAGGTTATGGTGTCGTCGAACATAGGAAACAATCGCTTCGTCCATCTTATCACCACCGGTCCGAACGGAGGTTGTGTAAGCAAGGCCGCGCAAGGACAGGATAGCAACTTCAGTCGTGCCACCGCCAATATCAACAACCATGGAACCAATGGGTTCAGTTACCGGCATATTTGCGCCAATGGCAGCCGCCATGGGTTCCTCGATAAGGAACACCTGAGACGCACCCGCATTTGAGGCCGCGTCACGAATCGCACGGCGTTCAACCGAGGTTGACCCCGATGGAACGCAAATGACGATTTCAGGATAGCTAAACATGTGGCGCTTGCCGTGTACCTTGTGGATGAAGTGCTTAATCATCTGCTCGGCAACATCAATGTCTGCAATCACGCCATCACGCAGCGGGCGAATGGCTTCGATGCTGTCCGGGGTTTTACCCATCATGAGCTTTGCGTCGTCGCCAACCGCCTTCACGCGCTTGATACCATTCAGCGTTTCAATCGCCACAACCGAGGGTTCGTTCAGAACAATGCCTTGGCCACGGACATAAACCACCGTGTTGGCGGTGCCGAGATCAATTGCCATATCCTGCGATGCGAAACGGAAAAACTTGCCAAATACCATGTAATATCCACCCAGTCCGGTTTGGTGAGAGTCCTTTGGAGCACGCCCAAATAATCGCGCGATCCTAGCGGAATTTGCTGTTTTACAAAACAGATATTTGGCTGGATTGCG
>NZ_JBIKPH010000050.1:0-15132 GCF_044357595.1 Sphingorhabdus sp.
GGCGCATTCAGCACGGGTGACCATGCTCCCGGCGAAACGGTAGACCTTGCGAGCATCAAACGGCAGGCCAAGCGTGCGGCCATATTGATGACGCGCTTAACACACGGGAAATAGCATTCGGGGATAGCCACAGTCGGGTACACCTTGGCGTCTCGTAACCTGCGCGTAGCCTTAGCAGACACAGTTGCCATTTAGGAATTGGCGTTTCAAAACCCTGTAGCAACATATCAGCCACTCTGCGTAGGAGTCCAGCCCTGCGGGAGTTTAACTCATACAAAAAAGGCGGCGCATCGCTGCACCGCCTTTTTGTTGATCAGTTTGAACCGTTAGCGACTAACGCCCCTCACGCGCAGCCTTGCCGAAGACGCGGTATTGTTCGTTTCCGACAAAACCAAACTTCGTAATGCCACTGCGCTTAACAGACACCAATGCTTTATCAACGGTGTCATACGGCGCCGTTGGCGCTGGCTGGAACTGAAGCTCCGGCTCAGGGCTCATTGATTTCGTCCGGACCAGATACTGCTCCATCTGCTGCAATGTAATCGGCGTACCGTTCCATTGAATAGTGCTATCCGGAAGGATGATGATCTTGTTGATAACAGGATCAATCGGGACCTCTGGTGGAGGTGCGTTAGGATCATTGACCGGAAGGTCGATGTTAACGGCGTGCGAAACCGGGGGGATGGTGATCATCAGCATGATGAGGAGAACGAGCATGACGTCGATCAACGGCGTCGTGTTCATTTCCATCATCGGCTGGCCATCATCTTTACCGCCACTCATTGCCATGATGTTTGTTCCTTAAATTGCTTACTGGACATTCGCGTTTTCGAATGGCGACGAAATGAAGCCAACGCGAGCGAAGCCAGCCATCTGCATGGTGTAAATCGCACCACCGATACACCGATAAGGCGTATTGATGTCACCCCGAATATGCGCCTCTGGCAGCATATCAGGCTCAATCAGTCCGGCAGCGGCAGCTTCTGGGCCACCCAGCTTTTCAAACTCAGCCTTCAAATGCTTCGCAGCACGATCCACTAATTCGGTCGAATCGACCGGCGTGATATTCCAGTAAATACGACACTCACCATTCGGGTTTGCACCTTCATAGGCTGGGTCACCTGGATCACGTCCAGCAACATCAGTTGTAGTCACCGACAACAAAACGTTTTCACGCTTTGCCTTGGTTGGCTCGAACTTGATGACCGGAATATCCATTTTCACTGATTGGATCGAAACTGGAATTGCAATGAGGAACACTATGAGGAGCACCAGCATGACGTCGACAAGCGGCGTCGTGTTAATGTCAGACATTGGCGTAAAACCGCCGCCGCCACCTCCTGAACTGATTGCCATTGGCCAATCCTCTCTAAATAAATTGGGTAAAAATCGAGCGCCAGCGTCATGCTGGCGGATGGGCTGCGCGCAAACGCAGCCTTCACCCAATATTACTTCTTAACGGCTGCGGGAGCTGGCTTACCTGCTGCCGCAGCAGTTGGAGCTGGTTTCAATCGGCCATCCGATGACATGAAACCAATAAGCTCATTCGAGAAAACAGCCAGGCTGCTCGCGATTGTCTTGTTACGAGCCTGAAGCCAGTTGTAGGCAAGGACGGCAGGCACAGCAACGAACAGACCGATTGCGGTCATGATAAGCGCTTCGCCGACTGGACCAGCGATTTTCCCGATGTCGGCTTGACCGGCGATGCCGATTTTGATCAGCGCCGAGTAGATCCCGATAACCGTACCAAGCAGACCAACGAAAGGAGCAGTTGCGCCCACCGTTGCGAGGAAGGGAAGGCCGGTCGACAACTTGCTGTTGATGGCATCTTTCGAACGCTCCAGCGCGTTGTGGATCCAGTCATGTGCTTCACCTGGGTCAGTCAAAAGGCCATGCTGCTTTTGTGCCGCGATGCCGTCGTCGACAACTTGCCGATATGCGCTGTTCTTATCGAGCTTCGCAGCGCCTTCTTCAAGCGATGCTGCACGCCAAAATTGGGCACGCAGCTGCTTATACTGGTTCAACACCTTGTGCTGTTCAAACAACTTCGTGAACATGATGTAGAATGAGAAAACCGACATGATGACCATCACCGAGAAAATCGCGATGGAGATCGGGCCGCCTTCTTTAAGTGCAGGAATGAGGCCGAATTGCGCGGCGGCCTCAGGTGCGGCACCAGCCGCGGTCAAAAACAAAATCGACATTTTAACTACCTCTCAAAAAACACTACTTACTAGCAAAAACAACCCGGTGCGAAGGTTTCCAATCGTGCCGAGCCACAAAATTATTTCGGTATCTGCCACCGCACACGGTTCGAATAGGAACCTTGAACGGGCTCACCGTTGCGTACGGCCGGCGTAAAGCGCGCACGGCGCTTAACATTGGTGCAGGTTGCTGCGTCGAGATCGGCATGACCACTCGATTGAGTAACCGAGCAATCAATAACCTTGCCATCTGTCCCGATTGTAACCCGGAAGCCAGTTGTTCCTTCACGCTCCTGCTGCAGAGCGCGCGATGGGTAATCGTTCGTATTCGCCCAGTTGCCCACATTACCCCGTGGCTTGGCCTCAGCAGTAGGACCTGCTGGCGGTGGAGGTAGAGCTGGCGGGGCCGCTGTAGGGACAATCGGCGCCGCAGGTGGCGGCGTGTCGACAGTACGGATAGTTGGCGGCGGCGTAACCGTTACCACCATCGGCGGAGGCGAGACAACCGGAGGCTCGATCTGCTTTTCAGGCTCGGGCGGTGGCTCTTCTTCTTCGGGTGGCTCTTCTTCTTTCACGTCGACCACAGTCATTTTTTCCTTGATGGCAATGACCGCATCATATGCGAGGCCAGTCACCAAGGCATAACCGAGAAAGGCGTGAAGAAGGAGTACAATGACGACAGAAACCAAACGGTTCGTGCCCATCCCATCTTGATCTGCATATGCCATGCGGAAACAACTCTCCTACCTTCAAAACAAAACAGTATATTAAAGAGGTATATCTTCAGATGCCTCTTATTTACCCGTGCGATATCGAAAACTCTTTTTTTTGCTCGATTCCACGGGTCATTAGCCAACGATATCATGCCAAGCAATCCAGATTCTGCAATTCACCTACAATTCATGGACAGTACGGCTTTATGCTACAATATGATGACCGTGGAGTCGCCGTCAAAGGGCGGCCAAACAAAGGGAAGTTTAATGCGATTAATGCACGCGAGAATAAGTTTGTTTTTAATTTTTCTGGGACTTGGCGCCGATGTATCAGCGCAAAACTCGATTGTCTCCCCAGCGGAATTTAGCATTGAAGCTGAACAAGCAAGCTATGCAGACATTGCCGATTTAGTGGTAATATCTTCTCTAATAATCGACGTTACGGTGCGTGACGTTAAAAAAGTTTCCGCAGACCAAGCCGTCGGCGTACCTACGACGCTCCAGCGCGTGCTCGTCAATGCTGACGTTATGGCATTGATTCGCGGCGATGGCGGAACCACTCCGCGCGTACGTTTCGTTCTTGATATGCAAAAAGATACGAAGGGGAAAATTCCGAAATTAAAAAAGCTGCGCATGTTCCTGTTCGGGCGACAAGTCGTCAATCGTCCAGGCGAGATCCAGTTGTCGCGCCCGAACGCGCTGGCATCATTCAGCCTCAATAACGACGCGCTGGTGCGTGATATCACGAAAGAGGCCGTTCAATTGAATGCGCCGCGGCGCATTATGTCAATTGCAAACGCCTTTCACAGTGTGGGAACCATGTTGGGCGAAGGCGAAACGCAGATATTTCTCAAAACGGATACGGATCAGCCTTTGACCCTGACCGTGCTCAGTCGGCCCGGCCAGCAAAAACAGTGGGCGGTATCGACAGCTGAAGTCATTGACGCCTCGGCAACCGCGCCGCAACGTTTTACGTTATTATGGTATCGCCTCGCGTGCGGGTTGCCCCATGTTCTTCCCGCCGACCGAATCGAAGCGGCAAGTAGCGAGATTGCAGGACGGGCCGAGGCTGATTACCAATTCATTTTAGACGCACTCGGGCCGTGTGGTCGCAAACGATAAAGAGACAGAAGCTCAGCGATTACCATAAACTTAAGAATCGTAAAACTGACCCTTGAAGTTTGTTGTCAACGCGATGCGCCCGGCACCCACAGAATGTCGCCGCCACGCGACGCGTTAATCAACCTGCATAGTGTAAAAAGATAATCCGATAAGCGGTTGAGATAATTCAGCGCCTGCGGGTTAATCGCCACATCAAGCGATGCTGCGACCAATGCACGTTCCGCACGGCGCGTAGTCACCCGCGCCATGTGCATATACGCAGCAGGTACGCTGCCACCCGGCAGGATGAAACTGGTAAGCGGCGGAAGTTGCGCATTAGCATTATCAATCGCCGCCTCAAGCCATTCGACCTGTGACGCAACTATGCGCAATTCCATAGGTGAGGGCTCAAAACTCTCTCCTGGCGTCGCGATGTCGGCGCCGAGGTCAAACAAGTCATTTTGAATGCGGCGCAACTCGATTACCAAGGGCGATTGACCTTCATCGGCGGCGAGCGACTGAATTGCTACACCAAGCGCAGAGTTTGTCTCATCAACTTCGCCAATGGCATGCAACCGCGACGCGGTTTTCGAGACGCGTGAGCCATCGACTAACCCGGTGGTGCCGTCGTCTCCGGTACGTGTGTAAATCTTGTTCAACTTGACCATAAGACGGGCTTACTGCGATCCGGCAACGAGCACCAATATGGCGATCAGTGCAATGGTGATCGCCTGCCACTTCACGCGCGCAAACATCATCTTGTTCTGCACCGTGAGTGACTTAGGCAGACCGGCTTCATCCACGTCCGCCGGACGCAAGTTCGCAAAAGCGTGCAGCCCGCGGATAAGCGCGAAGGCGACGGCGCCCGCCGCGCCAATGATGAGGAGAACCAACAATATTGTCATTAGGAGAAATCCTTGTCCGAGGCCAATACCCCGCTGAGCCTATCTAGGCATCAGATAACGAAGTTCCAAGCATAAGCGTTCCTTGACGCAAATTATCAATAAGTTTGGGCCCGTTTTCACCGGCCCAGCGCCTGACAGATAAAGCAGGCGATGACTTGCTCTTTGCCAGCTTCTCCCCGTTGCTATCAAGCAACAGCGGATGGTGCCAATACACTGGCTCCGGCAGATCAAGAAGATGCTGAAGCAGCCGATGGACGGCGGTATAGGCAAACAAATCTTTGCCGCGGACCACGTGCGTAATGCCGCTGGCGGCGTCATCTATAGTTGCGGCAAGATGATAGGAAGCCGGCGCATCCTTCCGCCACAACACCACATCGCCAAAAGCCATGGGGTCGGCATATTGCTGCCCCGCCGCCAAATCTGTCCATGTTAGGGACCCTGCCAAAGCGCACGCCTTTGCCATATCCAATCGCCATGAAAATGGAGCGTTGCCTTCAAAAGGATGCGTACGACAGGTTCCGGGGTAATGCGGGCCATCTGGGCCATGCGGCACTGGCTTATGCTTTAATGCTTCAGCGATATCGCTTCGCGTGCAGCCGCAGCGATACAATAAACCGACCGAAGCTAAACGGTCGCGGGCTGCCGCGTAACGCGCAATGTTCTGAGATTGGAACTGCGCGTCCTCATCAGGCGCGAGCCCAAGCCAATCCATATCCGAGATGATAGCTTCAATATGCTCCGGCCTACTGCGCGTACCGTCAATATCCTCAATGCGCAGATGGAACGCACCACCAAAAGTCCTAGCAAAATCATGCGCACAAAGCCCAGAAAAGGCGTGCCCCAGATGTAGCTGCCCGTTGGGACTCGGCGCAAACCTCGTCACTACCTTGCCATGCGGACTGGTAATTTGAGGCAAATATTGATCTACAAAGTCCCGCGCCGCCAAAAAATTATCCCCAATTATACTATATCCGGTGCCTTTAACCCCTTGACGTCACAATATGTGCAAATAGGTTGGAAAGTGTCAGATTGCTGTAATGCTGATACGCTTAAAGCATGTATGACAAAAGAGGATTAGGGTTCTACTTATGTTGCATACCGGAACTTTCGAGGCCGCTGGCCGGGCTAGGCACCCGGAGAATTGCCCTGCGCTGGTACTAAACGCCGATTATACGCCATTAAGCTATTATCCGCTGAGCCTATGGCCCTGGCAGACAGCGATCAAGGCCGTATTCCTCGACAAGGTGGACATCGTTTCGAATTACGACCGGCATGTGCACAGTCCAAACCTGGACATGAAAATTCCGTCCGTCATTGCGCTGCGCCAATATGTGAAACCTTCGGAATACCCAGCATTCACCCGCTTTAACCTGTTCCTGCGTGACAAGTTTGAATGCCAATATTGCGGATCGGGTGACAATCTGACTTTCGATCATATCGTTCCGCGCCGCTTGGGCGGGATCACCAGTTGGGAAAATGTGACCACGGCGTGCTTGCACTGCAACCTCAAAAAAGGTGGCCGCACGCCGAAGCAAGCGCATATGCAATTGAATATGGCAGCAATCCGGCCAACAAGTTGGCAATTGCAGGACCGCGGCCGCGCATTCCCGCCGAACCATCTGCATGAAACATGGCACGACTGGTTGTATTGGGATATTGAGCTGCAGGGCTAATCCCTTACTCCGGCACCCTTAAGGCCGGCACAGCGCGTGCCGCGTCTTCCGGTGTTATGCCCGGCGGCGGGGCAGCAGCGATCCTTTCTTCGCCGCGCATCACACGGCCAGCGCGTTTGATCGCATCGCGCAAACGCGGGTAAATGCCGCACCGGCATAAATTGGTGATCGCTGCATCAATCTCGCCGTCGGTCGGATTGTTGCTTTTCTTCAGCAGCACCGATGCAGCCATGATGACGCCAGGAATGCAGAAGCCGCATTGCGGGACGTTGCTTGCGACAAACGCCTGTTGCAAAGGGTGGCTTCGGTCTCGGCTGAGGCCCTCAATAGTGGTGACGAAGCGCCCTTCAGCCTCAGCTATAGTCACAAGGCAAGAGCGGATCGATTCACCGTCGATTTCGACCATACACGCACCGCAATCGCCGGTACCGCAACCATATTTGGTGCCCGTCAGGTTAGACGCATCACGCAACGCCCATAACAATGGCGTTTGCGGGTCCATTTTGTACTGAACGGGACGGTCGTTGACGGTGAATTTGGTCATGGTCTCCCGTTACCCGTCCCTAACCTCCTCCGCAAGCGGGAGGGGAATGTCGTTATCGCCAACGTTCCCTGCGAACGGGTGATGTTTCAGGCCCGAATTAATCCCGCCAGCTTTTGTCGATCTGTTCAGCTTTGCGGACCATAGCGTCAAATTCAACGCGGCCCGACCCACCGGGGGGCGACGCCATATACAAATCGCGCTGGTGCACGGCGATGACTTCAGGCGACACCGTTATCGGTTTGCCCATTTGAAGTGTCGCCATCTGATGCTCGCAAGCCCGTTGCAGCGCCCAATATTTGATAAATGCATCAGGCAGCGTCTTGCCCATAACGACAGGGCCGTGGTTGCGCAGCATCAATATCCGCTTGTCGCCCAGATGTTCAATAAGGCGCACCCCTTCTTCCTCACGCACCGTAACGCCTTCAAAATCATGATACGCCAACTGCCCCATGAAGTTGCAGGCATAGAAATTCACGGGCTGCAACCCACCTTCAAGGCTGCAAACGGCCACAGTCGCGGTGGTATGGGTGTGGATGATCGCATGCGCGTCGGGCAAAGTCCGGTGAAACAGGCTATGCTGGACAAAGCCCGCCTTGTTCACGTGCCATGGATTGTCGACGTCAATCTTGTTGCCATCAATGTCGATTTTAATAAGGCTCGATGCGGTTATCTCACCGAAGTGCATGCCATAAGGATTAATCAAAAACGCACCGTCTTCGTCAGGCACCTTGACCGTAATATGGTTAAAAACCAGCTCATCCCAACCAAACATCGCAAATATCCGATAACAGGCAGCAAGCTCCTGCCGCGTAGTCCATTCCGCTTCGCTATATTTGCTGTTTGACTTTACCTGGGTGGCCATGCGCTCTCTCCTACTCATTCGTTGCGTTGCATTATGAAACGAACATTGCGCGAGGGCAAGTGTTAGGCGATAGCAAGAAGGGCTGACAAACAGCAACGGCGCCCATAAAAGCGCCGTTTCCGCTTGATATTTAGGACCGACCTATTTAGAGGGCACAGCAACACGCCGCCTGTGAACGCGGCGATTTTCGTTTTTAGCCTTTCAAAGTGGCCGTTTTAAGCCATTTTGCCGATTCGATGCGGAGTTGAGTTTTTTATGCAAATCATGGTTCGCGACAATAATGTTGATCAAGCCCTACGCGCGCTTAAGAAGAAGTTGCAGCGTGAAGGCGTCTATCGCGAAATGAAACTGCGTCGTCATTTTGAAAAGCCATCGGAAAAGCGGGCGCGTGAAAAGGCTGCTGCGGTGCGGCGTGCCCGCAAGATGGAGCGCAAGCAACAGGAACGTGACGGGGCGAAATAAGCCTTTGCGACTTGTTACAAGGAAGGCGCCTTTTACCGGCGCTTTTTTTGTGTCTAGAATCCGCGCTGCTTTCTGCTAGTCAGCGTGCAACTTAGCCAACAGGAATTTTGTATGTCTATAACTGCCGTTCCGATCCAGCCGATCAAAAAAGGCTCGCTCACCAAATATTGGGCCGCGATTGCGTTGGTTCTCGCCGCCGGTAGTGGCCTTGCGTATTGGGGAACCAACGACGTACGGCAGGAATTCGGCGACGTCGTAACGACGCCGTCAGGCCTGCGTTATAAGATCATTAAAACCGGCGAAGGCCCAAAACCTTCCGACAATGACGTTGTTTTGGTAAGCTACAAGGGCATGTTGAAAAACGGCACCGTCTTCGACCAAAACCCGCAAGCCGGCTTTCCCGTCACCGGCGTGGTTCCTGGCTTTTCCGAAGGCCTGAAGATTATGCAGCGCGGCGGCAAATATCGCCTCTGGATCCCAGCCGAGCTTGGGTACGGGCTCGAAGACCAACGCAACCCACAGACGGGCCAGGTCGCCATTCCTGGCGGCAGCGAGCTGACCTTCGACGTCGAACTGCTTGAGTTCAAATCTCGCGCCGAAATAGAGGCCATGCAAAAGCAGATGCAGGAGATGCAGAAGCAGCAAGGCGCAGCTGCCGGTGGACAAGGTGGTGGCGAACCGCAAGGCCTGCCTCCTGAAATCCAGCAACAGATTGATGCGCAGATGCAGGCTCAGCAAGGGCAAGGGCCTGCGCAATAGCCCAGTGCAAAACGGTTTGCGCTCGCACAGACGCCATGCTCGTTAAATTAAAAAATGGTGTTGCAATCGGAAACGACGCGCGAGGCCATACAGAAATTGTTCATTTAATTCGAAGTAACCCGCATATTGTAGGCCGTTCGTAGCGGTTTTGAGACGACGGCTTATCTTTGGAGAGGCCTTCGCTCTTCGGATATCATTAGGAGGGGCAGCAGTTGAGCATTACCAATATTGTGGTTATTGCGATACTTTCCGGTTCGCCGCAGTGTCCCCCAGTGCGCGATTTAGGCAGCGCCGTGGAAGTGGTAAGCGTCGCATCAGCCGTCAGCGTGCCAACTCAACTACCTCTTGAGCACCCCAGCCGCAATATCGCCGTTGATACTGCGATAACTGGCTCGGGAGCTATCACCAATACAACGCCCTCAACAACGACCGAAGCGCAACCAACTGCGGCAACGCCAAGCGAGACAGTCGTTGCGCTCACCAAGCCGACGGCGGCAATTGATATGGCAGCGCCGGCCGCCATCGACCTTAACACGATTGTCGTTACTGCAAGGCAGGGTCCGCCACGTGGCGATCCGATTGCCGTCGTGAATGAGGTATCATTCGTCGCTGTGCAAGCTGTCGATGAAGCCTTTGTCGCGCCCGTTGCTTATGGGTATCAGAGAGGCTTGCCTGAGCCGATCCGAGACGGAATACACAACGCTCTGAATAATCTCGACGAGCCGATCGTGCTTCTGAACTTCCTGCTTCAGCTCAAAATTGCCAAGGCTGTAGAGACCGTGGGACGGTTCACCATCAACTCGACAGTCGGTGTTGCGGGGCTGTTTGACGTTGCCGAGAAAAAGCCTTTCAAACTCCCGCGCCGGTCCAATGGTCTTGCCGACACTTTGGGCTATTATGGCGTCGGTCCCGGACCGTATCTGTTTCTGCCTTTAATCGGGTCCACCACCCTTCGGGACGTCGTCGGACGTATTGCTGATCTTTCGCTGCTTCCGGCGGCCGTAGGCAAGCCTTTTACAAATCCATTGGTATCAGCAAGCAAGGGTGTGCTCTCTTCCATCGACGACCGCGTTGAGAACGACGAAATCCTGACGCGCATTCAGCAAAGCGGGAACCCTTATGCCGCGATGCGCGAATACTACTTGAAGAGGCGGCAGGCAGAGATTGATGTCCTGAGGGGCAAAAGGTGCAACGCGGATATCAATCTTGCGGATCTAGAGTTTATGGATTCGTTGCCCGAGGCCAAGAAGCCAAGCAAGAAATCGCCTGCACCGCCTAAAAACTAGGCGTTTGCAAACTTACAGCGCGGCGAAAAATATGATCGTTGCGCCCGCCATCACGAGGGTTGCAAACCACCCGGTAATCGTCGCGCGCGGTCCTAATGTGAGGCGCCCCATCGCGCGCGGATTGCGGACAATAAGCATCATCATGACCATTAAAGGCGCGGCAAGGACGCCGTTGACAACCGCAGCCCAGTAAAGCGCGCGCGCAGGGTCGATGCCTACATATTGCAAGGATACGCCAAGCATCGTTGTGACGGCGATCGTTCCGTAAAACAATCGCGCCTTTGTCGGCTGCGCATCAAGGCTAGAGGCGATTCCAAACATTTCGGTCACCGCATAAGCCGCTGATCCCGCTAACACTGGCACAGCAAGCAGGCCAGTGCCGATAATACCCAGAGCGAACAGCGCAAAGGCAAAATTTCCGGCAATTGGGCGCAATGCTTCGGCTGCCTGCGCCGACGTTTCAATGTCACGCACGCCATTGGCATGGAGCGTCGCGGCGGTAGCAAAGACAATTGCCAGCGAGACAATCGAACTGAATCCCATACCCGTTAGCGTATCGATTCGAATGCGTTTTAGCTCCGGCCCTGCGTCCTTTGGCGTGATGCACAATGGTTTTGCCTTATGTAGTTTCTGCTCCTCAATCTCCTGACTGGCCTGCCAGAAAAACAGATAAGGGCTGATGGTCGTGCCCAATATCGCGACGACAGCGGTTGCGTAAGCACCCGTATACTCGATCCGCGGAACCACCAGCGAGGTAAGTGCCTCTCCCCAAGGGACATGCGCCACAATCACAACGGCAACATAGGCAAAAAGCGATAAAGTCGCCCACTTAAGAACCGACGCATATCGCTCATAGGACAGCCAAACCTCAACGATTACGCAGAAGGCGCCGAACAACAGCGTGTAAAGCCATAAGGGGCCACCAATCAGCAAACCAACCGCCGCGCCCATGGCCGCCAAGTCAGCACCCAGATTAACGATGTTGGCAATCAGCAAAAGCCCGACCATCAGCACAAGCAAAGGTCGGGGATAATGGCGGCGCAAGTTGCGCGCGATCCCTGCCCCAGTCACGCGCCCGATTTGCGCGGCGACCTCCTGAATGGCGACCATCAACGGAAAGCTGAAAAGGAACGTCCAGCTTAACCCGTAACCAAATTGCGCGCCTACTTGGCTATGCGTGCCGATGCCCGAAGGGTCATCATCTGCCGCACCGGTGATCAGTCCGGGTCCAAGGCGGGATAAGAAACTTTGGCGCTGTGGTGTATCCTTTGGCATGCCTAGCGATAACAGGCGCAGTAGAGACCAATGTCAACCAGCGACGCTTTAAGACGCTTAGCCTCTAGGCCCCTTCCAACAATCCTTCATCCTTGATCCGCTTTTGCCAATAGGCCGGTGCCAATTGGTGGACGTTGTTGCCGTCGCTATCGACCGCGACTGTCACCGGGAAGTCCTGCACTTCAAATTCGTAAATCGCTTCCATGCCCAAGTCGGCAAAGCCAACCACTTTACTGCCTTTGATCGCACGTGCCACGAGATAGGCTGCACCACCAACTGCCATGAGATATGCGCTTTTGTGCTTAGCAATAGCTTGGGTGGCGGCCGGGCCGCGCTCGGCCTTACCGACGCATGCGAGCAGGCCTTGCTCAAGCATCATGTCCATGAACTTGTCCATGCGCGTGGCAGTTGTTGGCCCCGCTGGCCCTACGATTTCCTCACCCACCGGATCGACGGGTCCGACATAATAGATCATCCGACCTTTGAAGCTGACGGGCAACTCCTCACCCTTAGCGAGCATATCAGCGATCCGCTTGTGCGCTGCGTCGCGTCCGGTTAGCATCTTGCCGTTCAGCAATAGGCGGTCGCCTTGTTTCCAACCGGCGACAACGTCTGGCGACAGCGTATCAAGGTCAACCCGAATGGCGGCCGCATCCGGCGTCCAATCGACCTTAGGCCATTCGTCCAATTTCGGCGCCTCAAGATAGGCAGGGCCACTGCCATCAAGTTTGAAATGCGCGTGGCGCGTGGCGGCACAGTTGGGTATCATCGCCACTGGCTTACCCGCCGCGTGGCAAGGCGCATCCATGATCTTTACATCCAAGATGGTCGAAAGCCCGCCAAGTCCTTGCGCGCCAATGCCAAGCGCGTTGACCTTGTCAAAAATCTCAATGCGCATGGCCTCAATGTCATTTTTCGGCCCGCGCGCCTTCAGTGGTCCCATATCGATGGGCTCCATCAACGCTTGTTTGGCCAGCAGCACGCAATGTTCGGCTGTGCCGCCAATGCCTATACCCAACATGCCGGGCGGACACCAACCAGCGCCCATTTGCGGCAGCATCTCGACCACCCAATCGACGATATTGTCCGAAGGGTTCATCATCTTGAACTTCGACTTATTCTCGCTGCCGCCGCCTTTGGCAGCCACATCGACCGACACTTTGGACCCGGGCACCAGATCAACATGCAAAACGCACGGCGTGTTGTCTTTGGTGTTACGGCGCGTGAACGCAGGGTCAGCGAGCACCGAGGCGCGTAGTTTATTCTCAGGGTGCAAATAGGCGCGGCGGACGCCTTCGTCGATGACGTCCTGTAATGATGCGGAAGTATTCTCCAAATGGCAGTCCATGCCCCATTTTACGAAGACATTGACGATGCCAGTATCTTGGCAAAGGGGCCGATGCCCCTCTGCACACATTCGGCTGTTGGTCAGAATCTGCGCGATGGCGTCTTTGGCTGCTGAAGATTGCTCGGCCTCATAAGCGTCACCCAGCGCGCGGATATAATCCATGGGGTGGAAGTAACTGATATATTGCAACGCGTCGGCGACGCTCTCGATCAAATCTGCATTGCGGATGATTACGGTCATATTGGCCCCTGCATTCTAGATATGCCAAACCATTAACGTGCTACTCCACCTATTCAAGCGCCATTCGGAAGCGAACCGTCCAAGAACTACGCCGTCGCGCATATGGCTAATGTCTTTGCCTTCTACCGCAGGTCAGTTGACCATGAGGCAGCCGGACCGGGCGCCGCAAATCCTACCTTGCAAGCACGGGGGTAACATCGGATCAGGGCCGCCACGCATTATATTCATTTTGGTCGAAAAATATTTGCTTGGCGCGATTTTTCATCTTGCGCTGTGCATATTACTTAGAAGATCCGTGCGTCGCTGTACGGCACTACGTCTTTGGCTACGACGAACGGAATCACATTAGCGACGAGTTGAGGTCCTAATTTTTAATTTACCCTCTTGCGTCTCAAAATGAATAAGGCACTATAGGTAGCGGTTGGCAACAGGGGGCGTTACCACAATTTGTGCTTCAAGCTGCAGGATGCAATTCTGTCGGCATGGGGATTTTACCCGTCGATAAGCTGGGGACAAGTTAAAATACCCCCCTGATTAAGGCCAAAGAATGTTAAGAAGGAGTTTCGCGCCCTGAGTCGAACAACATGGGAACATCGGTTTCCGTAAAGATACAGCAGGTCGCTGAATGCCGGATAACCGGCAATCAGCTTGGGGTCGCCGCAATGAATGGAGCTACAGGTTAAAATGGATTTCAGGGACACAGGCCAAGGGGCCGACGACATGACCGCAGGAATGATGACAGAAGTGCTTGAAAAGGTAGCTGAGGCGGCGAAAGCGGAGATAGCTGAAACCAAGAAAGGTGCCTCCAGCAATACTGTCGACGCGCGCCGTTTTAATGTGGTCACCGATTCGTCGCGTGACGCGTTACTGACCGAGTTCGGCAAAGACACGTTGCAGGACCGGTATTTGTTGCCAGGTGAGAGTTACCAAGACCTGTTTGCGCGCGTTGCATCCGCCTATTCCGATGACGAAGCGCACGCGCAGCGTCTGTATGATTATATCTCGCGCCTTTGGTTCATGCCGGCAACGCCTGTATTGTCGAACGGCGGAACGGGTCGCGGCCTGCCGATCAGCTGCTATTTGAATTCGGTCGACGACAGCCTTGAAGGCATCGTTAACACATGGAATGAAAATGTCTGGCTTGCTTCGCGCGGCGGCGGTATCGGAACCTATTGGGGCAATGTCCGTGGCATTGGTGAGCCCGTTGGCTTGAACGGCAAGACAAGCGGCATCATTCCTTTTGTCCGCGTGATGGACAGCCTAACGCTTGCGATTTCGCAAGGCTCGCTGCGTCGCGGCTCAGCAGCTTGCTATCTTGATGTCAGCCACCCCGAAATCGAGGAGTTCCTCGAAATCCGGAAGCCATCGGGCGACTTCAACCGTAAGGCGTTGAACCTGCACCATGGCGTCCTGCTTTCCGACGAGTTTATGGAAGCGGTGCGCGCTGGCGAAGAATTCAACCTGCGTAGTCCAAAGACGGGCGAAGTGCGTAGCACGGTCGATGCAAGGTCCTTGTTCCAGAAGCTTGTCGAAACCCGTCTTGCAACGGGCGAGCCATATATTATCTTCAGCGACACCGTGAACAACGCGATGCCAAAGCATCACCGTGATCTCGGCCTTAAAGTCTCGACTTCGAACCTGTGTTCGGAAATCACCTTACCAACTGGTCGTGACCATTTGGGTAATGACCGGACAGCCGTTTGCTGCCTGTCGTCGCTCAACCTTGAAACATGGGATGAATGGAAGGACGACAAGGTCTT
>NZ_JBIKPH010000083.1:0-10465 GCF_044357595.1 Sphingorhabdus sp.
TGTCCTAAGCTATGCTATCCACCCGATGTGGGCACTGAATTACATGTTCCGGGAGAAGTTCTCGCTACCCAATTTGCAAACACATGTGGATGCCGGCACCAATGTTGCGGTCTCCGTGGCAGAATATTTCAATACTATGCTCGACACCTCAATGGATTGGAAGATGGCTGAAAAGGTCCGGTCTGACTGGGGCGGAGAATTCTGCCTAAAAGGTATCATGTCGGTCGACGACGCAAAACGGGCGGTGGATATTGGCGCAACTGCTATCATGATCTCGAACCATGGCGGCCGCCAATTGGATGGTTCGCGCTCCCCATTTGACCAAATAGCCGAAATCGCCGACGCCGTTGGTGGTAAAATCGACATCATTTGCGATGGCGGAGTGCAGCGCGGAAGCCATGTTTTGAAAGCCCTTGCCGCTGGCGCAACTGCCTGTTCAGGTGGGCGGCTCTATCTTTATGCATTGGCCGCAGCGGGGCAACTCGGCGTGGAGCGCATCGTCGGCAAGTTGTACGACGAAATTGCCCGCGACATGCGGCTGATGGGTGTTAAGTCCTTATCGGAACTTGATCGATCGATGCTTCGCTGGCGCTAAGCTTAACTGATCAAGAAACAAATGCCGATTGCGCTTGGCTTTGGCGGGCTAAGCCACCATTTAAGAAACATGACAGCTTTTTCTTTTCTTGATCTCGTCCCCGTCGTTGAAGGTGGGTCAGTCGCAAATGCGCTGGCCAACGCGGCTGATCTGGCAGCGCATGCGGAAAGCCTTGGTTTCACCCGCTATTGGGTCGCCGAACATCACGGCATGCGTGGAATTGCCGGCGCCGCGACCAGCGTTGTCATCGGGCACATTGCGGCAGCAACGAAGACGATGCGTGTTGGTTCGGGCGGCATCATGTTGCCCAACCATTCCCCCTTGGTCATTGCCGAACAGTTTGGGACATTGGATGCGCTGTATCCCGGCCGAATTGATTTGGGGCTTGGCCGTGCGCCGGGCAGCGACCAGCGTGTGGCCGCTGCAATCCGGCGGACGCTCGATAGCGACCCAAATGCATTCCCGCGCGATGTGATGGAATTGCAGAGCTATTTCGCCGATGATGGCAAAACGGGTATCGTCGCCACGCCGGGCGCTGGCGCGAATGTGCAACTCTCTATCTTGGGCAGTAGCCTCTACGGCGCGCAGGTCGCAGCAGCATTGGGCCTTCCCTTCGCCTTCGCGAGCCACTTTGCGCCACAAATGCTAGATGAGGCTGTACACATCTACCGCAGCCACTTCCGCCCAAGCGCCGTGCTTGATACGCCGCATGCGATTGCCGCTTTCAACATCATCGCGGCGGAAACCGACGCGGAGGCGGAATATCTGGCAAGCTCGTTGATGCAAAGCTTCGTTGCGTTGCGCACCGAAAATCCACGCCAATTGCCCCCGCCCGTGGAAGGCTATGTTGCATCCCTGCCCCCGCATTTTGCATCGGCTCTGAATGATGCTTTGTCCGCCAGCGCCATTGGTGCAGCCGACACCGTGAAGTCAGCGGTTCAGGCGTTTCAGGCGCGCACGCAAGCAGACGAAATCATCGTCGCTTGTTCGGTTTTCGATCATGTAAAACGAAAACGGAGCTTGGAAATCACAGCCTCCGTTTTCGCAGAAATCAATAAACGCGTGGTTTTGGCTTAATATACTCTGCTTCGTCGGTCAGGGTGTAATCATGGACCGGGCGATAGTCGATTTTGACTTTGCCGCCTGAACCGCCCCAGCCATCGAACCATGAAGAAGTGTGCTTCATCCAATTGGTATCGTCACGCGCTGGGAAATCTTCATGGGCATGGGCGCCGCGGCTTTCCTTGCGGTTGTTTGCGCTTTCAATTGTGCACACCGCCTGCGCCATGAGGTTATCGAGCTCAAGCGTTTCGATAAGGTCAGTGTTCCAGATCAGGCTGCGGTCGGTCACATGAACGTCAGCCAGACGCTGGTTTACCTTCTGCATTTCGGTCACGCCATCTTCCAGCAAGGCCGTATCGCGGAAAACCGCGGCGTGCTTTTGCATCGTGCGCTGCATCTGCAAGCGGATCTCTGCGGTCGACGAACCGCCCTTTGCGCCGCGAAACTTGTCTACCCGCGACAGCGCCAAGTCAGCGGCGTCAGTTGGCAATGCCTTATGCGGCGCACCGGGGGTGAGTGATGACTTTAGATGCAAACCAGTAGCACGTCCGAACACCACAAGGTCGATGAGCGAGTTTGATCCCAAGCGGTTTGCACCATGCACAGAAACGCAGGCTGCTTCACCAACGGAGTAAAGCCCAGGAACGATCACTTCGGGATCATCGCCCATTTTGGTTACAACCTGCCCATGATAATTACACGGAATGCCGCCCATATTATAGTGGACAGTCGGTGTCACCGGCAGTGGCTGACGCGTAAGGTCGATACCCGCAAAAATCTTTCCGCTTTCCGTAATGCCGGGCAAACGCTGCGCCAATACCGCGGGATCGATATGGTCGAGGTGGAGGTAGATATGGTCCTTGTGCGCACCTACGCCGCGGCCTTCGCGCATTTCTAGGGCCATGGAACGGCTGACAACATCGCGTGATGCGAGATCCTTGGCTGATGGGGCATAGCGCTCCATGAAGCGCTCGCCTTCGCTGTTGGTCAGGTAACCGCCCTCCCCGCGTGCGCCTTCAGTAATCAACACGCCAGCGCCATAAATGCCGGTTGGGTGAAACTGGACAAACTCCATATCCTGCAATGGCAAGCCAGCACGCAATACCATGCCGCCGCCATCACCCGTGCAGGTGTGGGCCGACGTTGCGGAGAAATAGGCACGGCCATAGCCACCAGTTGCAAGCACTACCGCATGGCTTTTGAACCGGTGAATACTGCCATCTTCCATGCACATGGCGATCACGCCGCGGCATTCGCCATTTTCCATAATCAGGTCGAGTGCGAAATATTCGATAAAGAAATCCGCATCATATTTCAGACTCTGTTGATACAAGGCATGCAACATTGCATGGCCCGTGCGGTCCGCAGCAGCGGCAGTACGCTGAACTGGGGGGCCTTCGCCCATATTCTGCATATGCCCGCCAAACGGACGCTGGTAGATGGTACCGTCTGCATTACGTGAGAATGGCACCCCAGCATGTTCAAGCTCATATACCGCGGCGGGCGCCTCTCGGACCATATATTCGATAGCATCTTGGTCGCCAAGCCAATCGGAGCCTTTGACCGTGTCATACATGTGCCAGGTCCAATGATCTGGCGAGTTATTGCCCAAGGACGCGGCGATACCGCCCTGTGCCGCCACCGTATGCGAACGGGTTGGGAACACTTTGGTAATGCAAGCCGTCTTCAAACCAGCTTCCGCACTGCCCATAGTGGCGCGCAGACCCGATCCGCCGGCGCCGACGACGACGGTGTCATATGTATGGTCAATAATCTTATATGCGTCTGACATCAGGCGAGCGCTCCGGTAAATGCAAGTTTTGCGACAACAAAAATGCCGAACACGGCACTCGCAATGACATAGAAACTAAGGAGTGTCATTGCGGCGAATTTGAGGCCCTCGTCATGGACATAATCTTCGATCAATACCTGAAGACCCAGCCTGGCATGGCTAAATATGTTCGCGATCATCAGGATCATTGGAACCGCCACCTGCGGCTGGGCAAGCCACTGCGCAAGCGCGCCATGTTCAAAACTTGGGATCATGAACAAGGACAGCACGAACCAAGTCGTCAGTAGCATATTACCAACCGCAGTCAGGCGCTGCTTAAGCCAATGCTCCCCGCCATGCTTTGCGGACCCCAAGCCACGGACGCGGCCAATATTTGTTCTACTGTCCATTACAAAACTCCGATAAAGCGCGATACCACAAACAGGGCCACGAATGCAGTTGCAAAAAAGGCTGCAACAAATACAACCGATGCCCATGTACGGTTCGTCTTCAATTCATACCCTGCGCCGATATCTAGGACGAGATGGCGAAGGCCAGACGCCAAATGTTGAAAGAAACTGAAGGTGACGGCCAAGGCAACAAGGCGGAAGAACCAGTTACTGGCGATCTGAACACCGCTGCCGTCGGCTCCAGCCGACACAACATATTTTTCAAATGTCGCATAGCTCTCTGCACCACCACCGATTGCCGACAGCCACCATAACAACGTCATCATGCCGGCAGTCGCCAATATGAACCCGGTTGCACGGTGGAAAATCGAAACCGCCATCTGCGGCGACCATCGATACACCTGTAAATGTGGTGAAAGCGGTCGGTTCGGGTTTTTCGCCATAAGTTCAGCGTCCTTAATAATTGCCAGTCTTCGACATTCTTTATCTCTTTAATCGATTAGCCGCATCGTGCAAGGCCCGCACTTTGCGAAAAGCAAAATTCGTCAACCAATTTGCTCAATTAGGTTTTCCCCCGATCGGTAAGGCACCAGCAATGCCGTATCCAAAATCATGTTACTTGAAGGCGGGTATGATGCGTTGGGCGATACGTTTTGATCGCTTTAGGCAGATGCGACCCGATTTGTTGGTAACCTCGTTCGATAACTTTGGTTGAATTTTTATCGACGCTGTGAAAAGCAGCATGGATGAAAACCCATATCCTAATCACCGGTGCCTCGCGCGGAATTGGCGCGGCCATTGCCGCAAGCTTTGACCCAGCCACAACGACTGTGGTCGCGTTCTCCAGCAAGGACGGCGACCTGAACGATCCGGCAGTGCCCGCGCGACTTTGGGCCGACGCGCTTTCAGCTTTAGGCAGCCGCATCGATGTCATCATTAACAATGCTGGCGTTTTTGAAGAAAATCCCATCACGCGGGAAGACGCGGAATGGTTGGCAAGCTGGGACCGCACCATGCAGATCAACTTGACCGCCAGCGCCGACCTGTGCCGACGCGCCGTGCTACATTGGCAAGCGAGCGGGGCATTGGGCCGCATTGTCAACATCGCCAGCCGCGCGGCATATCGCGGCGACAGCCCTGCCCATTGGCATTATGCCGCTTCAAAGGCAGGCATGGTCGCGATGACCAAATCAATTGCACGCGCTTATGCCAAAGATGGCATTTATGCCTTCGCCATCTGCCCGGGCTTTACCATGACAGGAATGGCTGAGGATTATCTGGCAAGCCGCGGTGGCGACAAATTGCTCGCCGACATTCCTCTAGGCAAAGTCGCCGATCCCGAAGAAGTCGCGGCAATCGCCAAATTCTGCGCTCTCGACGCACCGCCTTCTATGACGGGCGCGGTGCTCGACGTTAATGGCGCCAGCTATGTCCGCTAAGCTTAGCGCCGTATTGGCATTGGGTCTGGCCGCCTGCGCGCCGATGGTGCCATTAGAAACCATAAGCAATGCACAGGATGGTACTACACTGGCGTCAAAGTGCGAAGGCCGTGAGGGTTGGAGCGATTCCGCGCCGCCCGCGCATATATTTGCCAATGTTTATATGGTGGGCACATGTGGCATCGTGTCGTTGCTCGTAACGTCAGCCAAAGGGCATATCCTCATTGACGGCGCGACTGCCGAGGCTGCGCCACTCATTGCCGACAATATCCGCAAACTTGGCTTCAAACCAGCAGATGTGAAATATCTGGTCAACAGTCACGAACATTTGGATCATGTTGCTGGGCTTTCAGCGCTAAAGGGCATTACCGGTGCCCGGATGCTAGCGCGGGCCGAAGCACGCAAGAGCCTCGAGACTGGTATCTCGGATCCAACGGACCCGCAGTTAGAAATTCTGCCGCCCTTCGCTGGCATAAAGGTGGACCAAATTGTGCGCGACGGCGAAACCATTACCCTTGGACCGATAAGAATGACTGCCATCGCCACACCCGGCCACGCCCCGGGCGGAACGAGCTGGACCTGGAAATCATGCAAGGGGGCTATCTGTCATCAGTTTGTTTTCGCCGATAGCCTTGGTGCCGTCTCCGCTGATGCTTACCGATTTATGGATCACCCGGCGTATGTGGCCGTATTAAGGGCGACAATGAACCGCGTTTCTAAGCTGAAGCCATGCGACATCCTGATTGCACCGCACCCCGCGCAATCGCGTTTCTTTGAGCGCCTTTCAGGCAATGAACCTCTGGTGAATCCTGCAGGCTGCAAAAATTATGCTAAAGCAGCAATGGAACGACTTGACGCTCGGCTAGCTAAAGAAGCAGCGCAATGAACTGGAAGGTTACCCTGCCCTGCACCCGCAAGGAGGCGGAAGCGTTGCACAATGATGACGAGTGGCTAGCGGCATTAGAACCGATGCCCACTATAGTAGCCGACGAAGTAGAAGCCTTTAACGACGAGAAATGGCGCCTTGAGGCTTACTTTAACGAGAAGCCAAACGCGCACATGATCTCGGCTATCCAAATCCGCGTTCCCAGCGCCGCAAAGGCCAAGACCGTATTGGAAAAACTACCCGACGCTGACTGGGTCGTTATGAGCCAACAGGCGCTAAAGCCAGTCCATGCCGGCCGCTTTTATGTTCACACCGGTTCCAACAAAGGCAAAATACCCAAAGGCGCCACGCCTTTCCTGATTGAAGCCAGTCGCGCCTTTGGCACTGGCGGCCACGAAACCACCAGCGGCTGCTTGGCAATGCTCGACGACATGAAGCGCGCTGGCAAAAGGTTTGACCTGATCGCTGATATTGGAACGGGCACTGGCCTGCTCGCTTTCGCTGCACACAGCTTGTGGCCAAAAGCATATCTGACGGCGTCTGACATTGACCCCGTAAGTGTTGAGGTCACCTCAGGCAATGCCAATGCCAACAACGTGTCTTGCGGCGTTTCTCAGGGCCAAATTGCGCTTTGTGTAGCCGAAGGCACTGCGCACCCACTTATCGCCTCACGCGCGCCCTACGACCTTGTTACGGCTAACATTCTTGCTGGCCCGTTGATTGAACTCGCGCCCTCACTTGCAGAGATTGTAGACGATGGCGGTTCCCTCATACTGGCCGGATTGTTAAACACGCAGGCAAAAGCGGTCGTGCAGTCCTACAGACGTCAGGGTTTTCGTTTACAAAAGCGCGTTGATCGCGGCGACTGGCCATGTTTGTGGCTGGTAAAACGCAGGTCCTATAGCTGGAAGCGTCCAACACGGGCCACTGGTCGCACCAGCCAGCCGCCCGGCGATTTTGGAACATGGTAGAAAATCTTTAGAAAGGCCTGCTGACGTTACGCAATCAGCACATCATTCGTCAAAACCTCGCTTGCGGCGATATCAGGAAGTATGTCCAGCCGCGCGTAAAGCGGAGCGAAGTCTGTTTCCACAGTGACGTTTAACAATTCGTCGATACTGGAAATGACAAAATAATTCTGCTGAAAATCGTCGATCCGGTAATGTGTTCGCATGACCCGAAGCAGGTCGAACGCGATACGGTTGGGTCTAGGGTCTTCCAGAACGAAGATACTCTCGGCGTAACTTGAAACGATGCCGGCGCCATAAATGCGCAAGCCGTTGGGTTGTTTAATCAGACCAAATTCCACTGTATACCAATATAATCGCGCCAGATGATCAAGCGCGCCAAAGCCAAGCGAACGCAGCCCGCCTTTGCCATAAGCCACCATATAATCGGCAAATACGGGATCGGCCAACATGGGAACATGTCCAAAAACATCATGAAACACATCAGGCTCTTGCAGATAATCCGACTGTTCCGGCGTCCGGATAAAATTTCCAGCAGGGAACCGCCGGTTGGCGAGATGGTCGAAAAACACGGCGTCTGGTACAAGGCCAGGTACAGCGACTATCTGCCAGCCCGTTGCCGCCATTAACTGTGCATTCAATTCGCGATAATCAGAAATGCCGGGACGAGAGAGCTTAAGCACATCGATACCGCGCAAGTAGGCGTCGGCGGCGCGCCCAGGCAGCATCGCAGTCTGCCGGGCAAACAGCGTGTCCCACATGGCATGCTCATCCGCGCTGAACCTGTCCCAGTTTTGCGGCACGCTCCAATCTGTATTCGCTTCGGCAGGCGGCGTTTCATAGACGTGGCTGATATTTTTCATGCCAACTGGTTGCACTTGAAACCACTTGGCAGCAACCGCGCTATGTTAGATTTACGCGCTTTCGACGATATTCGTCCAAGCAGCTTCGTCGATAACCTGAATACCAAGCGCAGTTGCCTGTTTCAATTTCGACCCCGCACCTGGGCCAGCCACGACAAGGTCGGTCTTTGCGCTAACTGAACCTGCTGATTTCGCCCCAAGCGCCTCTGCTTGCGCCTTGGCCTCGTCGCGGCTCATGGTTTCGAGCTTGCCTGTGAAAACAATCGTTTTTCCCGTCCACGCGCTTTCGCGAATGTTCGACACATAAGCGGGCGGCTGAACCTCGTTCAAAAGGTCATTCCAAACTGACAGATTATGTGGCTCGTGGAAGAAACCCCCCAATGCTTCGGCGACTGCACCGCCGACCCCGTCAATGGCCGTAACGTCCGCAATGGCCCCCTCATCGGATTGTGCGAGCCTTTGGCCGACTTTGCCAACTTCGGCGACCGACCCAAAGGCCCTAAACAAATCACGCGCCGTGACGGTCCCAATGTGCCGAATACCAAGGCCAAAAAGCAATTTTGCGCCATCGGGCGCACGCGTAGCTTCAATCGCTGCCAACAGGTTATCCACAGACTTATCCTGCCATCCGCCGCGCGATAGAATGTCACCACGGCGACTGCGCAACCGGAAAATATCCGCAGGGCTTTCGAGCCACCCAAGATCGAAAAACTCTTGAATGGTCTTCTCGCCAAGCCCTTCAATATCCAGCGCGCCGCGACTTACAAAATGGATGAGGCGTTGCACCCGCTGTGCCGGACAAATCAATCCGCCAGTGCAGCGCACATCAACCTCGCCCTCTTCCGCAACCGCTTCGGAACCACATTCCGGGCAAAGTGATGGAAATGCATAAGCAGAACGCGCTGTCTCACGCGTCAGGTTCTCAACGATCTGGGGAATAACATCCCCTGCCCTTTGCACCACTACGCGGTCACCGGGGCGCACCCCCAGACGGTCGATCTCGTCACGGTTGTGCAACGTAACGTTGGACACCACCACGCCGCCCACTGTAACGGGCGCGAGACGGCCGACAGGGGTCAGCTTACCGGTGCGACCCACCTGAATATCGATTTGCTCCAGCGTTGTTTCCGCGCGTTCTGCAGGGAATTTATGCGCGATCGCCCAGCGCGGTGATTTGGCGACAAAGCCAAGCCGATCTTGCCAATCCAAGCGGTCAACCTTGTAGACAACGCCATCAATGTCATAGGGCAGGTCCGCCCGGCGCCGCTCAATGTCGGCATAATGCGCCAATGCGGTTTCAACATGGTCGAAACATAACAACAACGGCGACACAGGCACACCCCATGCCGCAATCGTTGCCATAACTTTGCTTTGGGTATCGAAGGGTAATGCGCTTACTTCACCCCAGCCATGTGCAAGAAAACGTAATGGGCGCGACGCCGTTACCTTCGCATCCTTTTGCCTTAGCGACCCAGCAGCTGCATTGCGCGGGTTGGCAAAAAGCTTTGCGTCCTTTGCTTTTTGCGTTTCATTGATCGCGGCAAAGTCGGACTTGGCCATGTACACCTCGCCACGTATCTCGAAGATATCTGGAACGTAGCCTTTTAGCTGTTGTGGAATGTCCACGATGTAGGCGACGTTGGCGGTCACATCTTCACCCACGCTACCATCGCCGCGCGTCGCGGCCTGCTTCAGGACGCCTTGTTCATATCGCAACGACAGCGAAAGCCCATCAATCTTGTCCTCCGCTGTCAGGGCAACCTCTTCGTCCGCAGCAAGATTTAAGAACCGACGCACCCGGGCAACAAAATCATGGACGTCCTGCGCCTCAAACGCATTGTCGAGGCTCATCATCCGCTTAGCATGGGTGATCTTCTTGAGGCCTGAACCTTCCACCGCAGCGCCAACCTGTTTGTTGGGGCTATCCGCCCGCACGAGGTGTGGGAATGCCATCTCCAGTTCCGTATTGCGGCGCACCAGCGCGTCATATTCCGCGTCAGATATCTCTGGCGCGTCTTCGGCATGATAACGCTTATTGTGGTACGAAATCTGTCTCGCCAACCGCATAAGCTCATTGGCTGCATCTGCTTCCGAACTCACTCATTTGCTCCAGTGATAGGGTTAGCCACGTCGAATGTCACACGAAACAAACGGTTTGGCCGCGCCAGTTCATAGGTCAATGTTTGCTGCGGCTCTAGTTCAAATGCCCAAACGTTGGCATTCGAAACAGTGCGGCCTTCTTGCGTGAACATTGCCTTGGAATAAGCATCCACGGGAAATTCCTGACGCGTGGCAGTCCCCTGCTGCGCGGTATCGCCGCCATATTGCGAAACGGGGTCTTCAGTCCCGTATTTTAACATGTGCCGATGTTTTAGACGCAGGCCACTATCTATGCGCGTAATGATCCACGTGCGCGATCGGTCTTCGCCGACATCGAACGAGATCTGGATTTCCCGGTCGGTGCAGGTGCG
>NZ_JBIKPH010000162.1:0-4501 GCF_044357595.1 Sphingorhabdus sp.
GCAAGCTCGTTTTTAACGGCTGCATCCAACTTTACCGCAGCCGCCGTCCTGGCTGCAGACAATGCGCTCGCCGACTGAACATAGGCATTGTGCTTTGCCGCGACCTCAGCCTCAAGCAAAGCAAGTCCTTCGCCTCCGGCCTCAATGGACTGCAACTGTGCCGTCAACCTTTCCTGCAAAGCGATGATACCATCGGGGGCGATATTATGCTTACGCGCCAGTGCCCGCAGCTCGAACAAGCGCTCCTCGATCTCGTCAAGCCGTGCTGGTTCATATTCGATAGCGCGTGCCGCCGCGTTCAATTTATCTTCGGCATCGCTTGCTTCAATAACGGCGCGGTCCAGTGACGTCAGCGCTTCGGCCAATAAGGGGTGGGCATCCGCCAATCGGTCAAGCTTGCGGGCTGCACTGCGAATGAGTGACAGACCACTTTTGGGTCCGTCAAAACTTTCCAGCACCGTCTTCAAATCCTCGGCAATGCGCTCGCCCTTTTGCATGTCGGAACGTTCACCAGCGAGCTGCTCTTCTTCGCCTGGCTGCGGATGGAATGCCGCGAGTTCCGCAACCGAATGTTCAAGCCACTCACGATCACGCGCCGCATTTTCTAAAGCCTCGCGGGCAATATCGAGCCGAGATTTAGCATCCTGCCATGCAGCAAATTTGGCGGAAACGGTTGCGGTATCGCTTCGGCCAAAAGCATCCAACAAACTGCGATGCCCGCGTGCGTTCAACATACCGCGATCATCATGCTGGCCGTGGATTTCGACCAAAGCCGCCCCGACTTCCCGCAAAAGTGCCGCCGAGCACGGCTGGTCATTGATAAATGCTTTGCTACCGCCATCGGCCTTTACGGACCGGCGAATGATTAAAGGCTCATCCATCTCAATGTCGATGTCGTTCTCTGCAAGCAACGCCGCAACATACGCGGGCGATTCAAAGCTGGCCGTTACTTGCGCCTTTTCCGCGCCTGACCTTACAAGCCCGCTATCCGCTCGCGCGCCAAGCGCAAGACCAAGCGCGTCTAGCAATATAGATTTACCCGCCCCGGTTTCACCCGTGAGAACGCCAAGTCCGCCTGCAAACTCTAGGTCCAGTGCCTCGATCAGCACGACGTCGCGGATCGAGAGCCCCGTTAGCATGGCATTACGCGGCGGGCGCGTTCTTCTGCATTAGGTTATAGGCACGGGCATACCATTCGCTGCCCGGATAGTTGGCGCCCAGCACGGCCGCTGCCTTCTTTGCCTCTTCCGGCACGCCCATCGCAAGATAGCTTTCGGTCAAGCGATACAGAGCTTCTGGTGCGTGCGTGGTCGTGTCATATTTCTCAACCACTTCGCGGAAGCGCAACGATGACGCGAGCCACAGCGCACGGCGTTGATAGAAGCGGCCAATTTCCATTTCCTTGCCGGCCAAATGGTCACGAACAAGATCGATCTTCAACGTCGCATCAGACGCATAACGCGACGCGGGATAACGACGCTGCACTTCACCAAGAGCTGCAAGCGCCTGTTCGGAAATCTTCTGGTCGCGAGTCACATCGCTAATTTGCTCATAATAGGACAAAGCGATCAGATAATAGGCGTAAGACGCATCCTTGTTGCCGGGGTGGATCGAGAGAAAGCGGCGCGACGATTGAATCGACTCGTTGTACTTCTGCGCCATATAGTAACTGAACGCGCTCATCAGCTGAGCCCGGCGCGCCCAAGGGGAGTAAGGATGCTGGCGCTCAACCTCATCAAACAAAGCTGCGGCAACTTCATATTGCTTGTTATCAAGCTTGTTCTTGGCCGCTGCATACAGCGTATTCACGTCACGCGCGACATAACGGGTATTACTGCCCGGCTTTGCCCCACCGCCGCCCAGACCGAGTACGGCGCAACCAGAAAGCATGGAAGATGCGGCCAATACCGCCACGGGCACGAGGAATTTTTTGTTCATGAATGTTCCCTAGATAATCTTGTCCGCTCCGCCAAGCCTTTTGCTTCGCACTGCGCATAAAGACCGCAGAACCGTGGCGGAAATCTCCTGTATCGGTCATGAACTGTTTACGGATGAAATACGAAAAAAGGGGCCGCCGAAGCAGCCCCTTTCCTCTCTATTCTTTTACATGATAATCAGTGTGGGCGAAGTACCGCCACAAGCCTTTTAGGCTTAGTCTTTCAAGAAAGCGGGCACATGGTCGGGATCGCCCCCACCCTTGTTTTCGCCTTCTGAACGGTCTTGGCGTGGGCCACGGTCGCCGCGACCTTCGCCCCGTCCACCATCACGTCCACCGCCATCACGACGCGGTCCACGGTCGCCACGGCCTTCGCCGCGTCCACCACCGCCGCCTTCACGACGGGGCCCACGATCGCTGCGCTCGGTCTTTTCGCGGGGCGGGCGTGTGTCTTCCAACTCTTCACCGGTTTCCTGGTCAACGACGCGCATCGACAGGCGAACCTTGCCGCGCGGATCGATTTCCAGAACCTTAACCTTAACGTCCATGCCTTCGCTGACAACGTCCGTGACCTTCTCAACGCGCTCGTTGCGCATTTCGCTGACGTGGACGAGACCGTCCTTGCCGCCCATGAAGTTCACGAATGCCCCGAAATCAACAAGGTTCACGACCTTACCGTCATAGACCTTGCCGACTTCTGCTTCTTCAACGATGCCGGAGATCCACTTACGTGCAGCTTCGATCTGCGCAATATCGGACGACGAAATCTTGATAAGACCTTCGTCATCAATGTCGACCTTTGCACCGGTAGTCGCAACGATTTCGCGAATGACCTTGCCGCCGGTACCGATGATGTCGCGGATCTTCGCTTTGTCGATCTGCATTGTTTCGATTCGTGGTGCGTGCGCGGACAATTCACCGCGGGCTTCGCCCAGTGCCTTGGCCATTTCACCAAGGATATGGGCGCGGCCTTCCTTGGCTTGGTTCAATGCAGCTTCAAAAATCTCGCGGGTAATACCGGCGATTTTGATGTCCATCTGCATCGTGGTGATGCCTTCTGATGTACCCGCTACCTTGAAATCCATATCGCCAAGATGGTCTTCGTCACCCAAGATGTCGGAGAGGATTGCGTAATCCTTACCTTCAAGGATCAGGCCCATTGCGATACCCGAGACAGGGCGCTTGATTGGGACGCCTGCGTCCATCATCGCAAGGCTTCCGCCGCAAACCGACGCCATCGACGATGAACCATTGGATTCGGTAATGTCGCTGGTAATACGGATTGTGTAAGGAAACTCATCCTTGGTTGGCAACACGGCGTGCAGCGCGCGCCATGCAAGCTTACCATGGCCGATGTCACGGCGGCTTGGTGCGCCGAAGCGTCCCACTTCACCAACGCTGTACGGCGGGAAGTTGTAATGCAGCATGAAGTTTTCATAATGCAAGCCACCAAGGCCGTCGATCATCTGCTCTGCGTCCTTGGTACCCAAGGTGCAGGTCGCGATGGTCTGCGTTTCACCACGTGTGAACAGCGCCGAACCGTGTGAACGTGGCAAGAAATGCGTTTCCGCCAAGATTGGACGGATTTGCGAAGTTGTGCGTCCATCGATGCGTGTGCCATCCTTAAGGATTGCACCGCGCACGATTTCAGCTTCAAGCTTCTTCATCAGTTTACCAGCGGCCATTTGGTCCTGCGGGCTTGCATCGGTGAACGCTACCTTCGCAGCAGCGCGCGCCGCATTTAGTGCGTTTGAACGTGCCGACTTGTCCGTCAGCTTATACGCTGCGGCAATATCCTTACCGATAAGTTTCTTGAGCTTGTCCTTAGCAGCTGACAGATCAGCCTGCTCAGCCATTGCCCAAGGCTCCTTCGCAGCTTGCTCTGCAAGCTTGATGATTGCCTTAACGACTTCCTTACATGCGTCATGCGCAAACAGGACGGCACCAAGCATGATTTCTTCCGAAAGCTCATTGGCTTCGGATTCCACCATCATCACTGCGTCATAAGTCGCCGCAACGACCAGATCGAGGTCGCCTTCGGCTACCTGTTCGTCGGTTGGGTTCAGAATATATTCGCCGTTCAGGTAACCAACGCGTGCTGCGCCGATTGGGCCCATGAAAGGAACGCCCGAAATGGTCATTGCGGCCGACGCGGCGACGAGCGCCAGAATGTCAGGCTCATTCTCGCCATCATAGCTAAGAACTTGCGCAATCGCATTGATTTCGTTGTAGAAACCTTCTGGGAACAACGGACGAAGCGGACGGTCGATCAGACGCGAAACCAGCGTTTCCTTTTCGGTCGCACCACGTTCACGCTTGAAAAAGCCACCGGGAATACGGCCAGCTGCGGAATATTTTTCTTGGTAGTGAACGGTTAGCGGGAAGAAATCCTGACCATCCTTCACTGACTTTGCGGCGGTAACCGCGCAAAGCACAACAGTTTCACCAAGCGACGCCATAACAGCGCCGTCAGCTTGACGAGCAACTTTGCCCGTTTCGAGTGTCAGGGTTTGTCCGCCCCACTCGATTGATACAGTTTTCGTATTAAACATAGATTTTCCTTTG
>NZ_JBIKPH010000051.1:0-14978 GCF_044357595.1 Sphingorhabdus sp.
TTTTTTAACATTTCGGCTGATTAATCAGCTGAAGACAGGTTAATGGCCGAAGCCTTACCGTTGCGGCCGATTTCGACTTCGAAATTCACGCGCTGTTCTTTATCAAGCGAATGCATGCCGGCTGCCTGAACGGCCGAGATGTGTACGAAGCTGTCATCACCGCCGCCATCAGGCGCGATAAAGCCATAGCCCTTGTCTGCATTGAAAAATTTTACGGTGCCTACTGGCATAATATGTTCCTTTCACGAAACAGGTGACCACCTGACAACAGCGCCAAGTGGGTAGCCAAGTCGTGGTAGGAAAGACGTTGCACGTTCCGATCATCTGACCCGATGCGTGCTTCAAATTCCGTCGCGGTCGACGATAGCGTATTATCAGTATACGCTTCATTTACCTAATGTGCAAACAGAAGCGGAAGATAGCTACTTATTCCGGCTCACCGGCACTTTCGGACACCTGTGGAGCAAGCGTATCGCCCAATCGTTTCCGGTTGGCGACAACAGTTTTGGAATAATGCGCGATGCTGCCACTGACGATGGCTTCGGGGCTGCTGCCGAGCTTTCCGCGCATCAGATCACAGCCAAGCGTGATATTCGCCGCGACCTTCTCCGCCACCATCCGCTCCGCCTCCCGCGCTGCATTCGGCCCGCCAAGCGCCAGACTGCCGATGCGCATCGCGATCACCGTGTTCGATTCCGCGGCGAGCGCCCAGGCATCCATGCCAATGTCGAACCAGTTGGGGGTTTTGGGTGTCGTGGTCATGACCTACCCTAACCCGCCCCGCCAGAATGTCACGCGGCAATGAAGGGGTGCTGTCCGGTGGGCGTGCGCGCCGCGTCGTGCATCATATCCTAACGATGACGCGCCCCCACATGCCGCCTCCCACCTCCATACTTTCCATTTCCCAAAACCCCTCCACACTCCTAAGGGCCGCTATTACATTTTTGTGACGAGTTTCATGTTTGAAGTTGATGCAGTCATTACTTGGGTGGACGGGGCGGACCCTTTGCATCGGGCGAAGCGGGAGCGGCATCTGGCGTTGGCGCAGGCTGACGCGGTGGCGCAGGCGCGTGCACCATTGCATGACAATGGCACCAACCCCCATCGGTGGCTTTGCAGTGACGAGCTGAATTATTGCGTGCGCTCCATCGCCAACAACGCGCCTTGGGTGCGGCGGATCTGGATCGTTACCGATAAGCAAACGCCGGAAATTATGCAGCTTCCCCCTGAAATCGCCGCAAAGATCAGCATCGTTGATCACAGCGAGATTTTTGCAGGCAATGACGACGCGTTACCGACATTCAATTCGCTGTCGATTGAAACAATGCTGTGGCGCATCCCCGGCCTTGCCGAACATTTCTTATATTTCAACGATGATGTTTTCCTAACCGCGCCCGTGACGCGCTCGGATTTCTTTGCGGGCGATGGCCCAGTGCTGCGCGGCCAATGGGCGGACCACAGCGACCTTGTGGCATGCGGCGCGCGGCGTGATGACGCAAGCATGCTGAACCATTATAATCAAATCAACGCTGCGCAGATGATTGGCTATACCGCCGACCAAGTGTTTGAAAGTGCGCATGTCGTCCACCCGATGCAGCGTTCGGTGATGGCGCAATTGTTCGATACCTATCGCGACGCGTTTATCGCCAATGCCAGTTTCCGCTTTCGCGATGCAGGGCAGTTTCTGCCCCAAAGCCTGCATAACCACGCCTGCCTTGCCCACGGAAGCGCCGCGATATTGGACACGCGCGATTATCTGCACGTCGCGGTGGGTGACATGGACCAATATTCGGCAGAAGAGGTCAGCGGCTTTTTACGTGGCAGCGCACGCGACGCGATCAAATTCCTGTGCGTCAATGACCTACCAGAGGTCGAACGCAGCTTCCCCGATGCACGTTTGTGGATCGAGGAAGCGATTACCCGTTCAGGAGCTGCCTAACGCTTAATCATGTTCACGGTCGCCCGCGCCCATATACAATTCGCGGCCGGTTTCGTCATAGACCTTGCTCATCTCCGCCATTCCAGCCTCTGCCTCTTCGGTCGCGATGAACGCTTCGGCGGGCTGGTTTTGAAGCTTGGCGAACTCGCGCACTTCCTGGCTGATTTTCATAGAGCAGAATTTAGGTCCGCACATTGAGCAGAAATGCGCGGACTTTGCGCCTTCGGCAGGCAAGGTCTGATCATGATATTGCTCGGCGGTATCGGGATCAAGGCTCAGGTTGAACTGGTCGCGCCAGCGGAACTCGAACCGCGCCTTGCTTAAGGCATCGTCGCGGACCTGTGCGGCGGGGTGGCCCTTAGCCAAGTCGGCGGCATGCGCGGCAAGCTTATAGGTGATCACGCCAACCTTGACATCGTCACGGTCGGGCAGGCCCAAATGCTCTTTCGGGGTGACATAGCAAAGCATCGCGGTGCCATACCAACCGATCTGCGCCGCGCCGATGCCGCTGGTAATATGGTCATATCCCGGCGCGATGTCGGTGGTGAGCGGTCCGAGCGTGTAGAATGGTGCCTCGCCGCACGCCTCCAACTGCTTTTCCATATTCTCCTTGATCTTGTGCATCGGCACATGGCCTGGCCCTTCGATCATGACCTGAACATCCTGCGCCCATGCGCGCTTCGTCAACTCGCCCAGCGTATACAGTTCGGCAAATTGCGCTTCGTCATTGGCATCGTAAATGCTGCCGGGGCGAAGGCCGTCACCGAGCGAATAAGCGACGTCATAGGCCTTCATAATCTCGGTGATCTCGTCGAAGCGTTCGTAGAGGAAACTTTCCTTGTGATGCGCAAGGCACCATTTCGCCATGATGCTGCCGCCGCGTGACACGATGCCGGTCATGCGCTTGGCCGCGAGCGGAACATACGGCAGGCGGACACCGGCATGGATGGTGAAATAATCGACGCCCTGTTCGGCTTGTTCAATCAACGTATCGGCGAAGATTTCCCATGTCAGGTCCTCGGCAACGCCGCCGACCTTTTCCAACGCCTGATAAATCGGCACGGTGCCGATGGGAACGGGCGAATTGCGGATGATCCATTCGCGGGTGTCGTGGATGTTGCGGCCAGTCGACAGGTCCATCACGGTGTCCGCGCCCCAGCGGATCGACCAGACCATCTTGTCGACCTCAGTCGCCACATTTGATGCAACCGCGCTGTTGCCGATGTTAGCGTTGATCTTGACGAGGAAATTGCGACCAATCGCCATCGGTTCGGATTCGGGATGGTTGATATTGTTTGGAATGATCGCGCGACCACGGGCAATTTCGTCGCGGACAAATTCGGGCGTGACATAATCGGGGATCGATGCGCCAAAGCTTTCGCCATCGCGCTTATATTCGGCAAGGCGGGCGCGGCCCAGATTCTCGCGTTCAGCAACATATTCCATTTCGGGGGTGATTATGCCTTTGCGGGCATAATGCATCTGGCTGACGTTCATGCCGGGCTTGGCGCGGAGCACCTGTTTACGGACATTGGGGAATGGCGCGACGCCGCCGCTGCGGTCGGGCCCAAGCTGACCATTGTCTTCGGGCTTGACCTCGCGCTGCGTGACTTCAGTTACATCGCCGCGCTCTATGATCCACGGACGGCGGATTTCGGGGAGGCCCGCGTTGATGTCTATATGCGCATTGGCGTCGGTATAAGGGCCGCTGGGGTCATACACGCGCACTGGCGGCTCGCCGGACGTTGGCTCAAGATAGATTTCCCGCATGGCAACGTTGAATGGACCCACATGAATTTTCTTGCTGCCGCGAATGGGGCCAGTGGTGACGCCTATTTCACTACGTGCTGGGATATCTGCCATGCTTACTCTCCAAAATTATATGAGGAGAGCGCGGATGTTGACTGCCGCTCCCTCCCTACGCCCGTGCCAACGGGATCAGGTTCAGCGGGTCGTGGGCATTACAGCACCACCTCTCAGTCATGCGACTCCCCGGGGGTATTACGGTTTTAGAAGCAATCATCAATACTGTCCAGCGTGGCGTGGTTACCCAATCTGGCGGCGATGTGACGGGCGATCTTTTGGCATCATTGATCAACCGCGAATAACTAACAAAGCTATACAGACCCCAGCCTCCATAGCGCCGGAGATGCAATTAAAGCATATATTTCATCTGGACCCGTTGGCTAACGTCTGCCGCATTAATGGCGAAGGCGGCCGAGCGAAACTTGGGCGGTCCGGTCATCACCGCAGGATTGCGTGAAAAGCCATAACCTTCTCGTGGCAAAAACACTGCCATGTCCATTTTGCTGTTCGAATTTTCGTCGTGAACAATGGCCACGGCATATGTACCGGGGCTCACGCCGTTGAAGGAGACCATAGCGGCATTATTAGCCGGCACATTGGCCCGAAGGCTTTTGGGATCCTTGCTGCAATCGGGGAAAAAACGTGGATTTGCCGTGACGCATACAAGGACATTGCCCTTACTGCTGCGCAGGCCATAAATATTCACCTCAAGCGTCACGGCGGACGAAGCGGCCTCAGCCCCGCTAACGAGGACGGTGGTTCCAACTGCCAAGCCCAAGATCAGTGCCGCACATTTTGTCCCAAAACCTGAAATATAAACCATAATTCCCCCGATACGCATCATGATGCTTCTGGTGATGCGTTGCTGTTATCAGCCATTGTCCTAATTTGCCGTTAACTATGAATTTCGGAAAGCATTCCCAGCCCATATGGTTGGTCACCCCCATTATGGTCATGATCGCTAGCACAGCGCCCAAAGCCCCTACATGAACAGGTATGATAAAAACCAACGCAGGAATGACAAAGGCGCCAGAAAAGGCCTCCCATGGATGAAAGGCCATCGCTGCCCATGCGGTTGGCGGGCGGCTTTCATGGTGCACGGCATGCGCCGCCTTGAACCAAAACGGACGATGCATCAGCCGATGCGTCCAATAGAACCAAGTATCGTGCACAAATAGATACAGGAACACTGATACCGGAAGATACCACAAGGGAAGTGCGTCTATGTCGCGGTAAATCTGCGTCCAGCCTAAGCTCTCCCAGCCCCAAGCAACAATTCCGGCTGGTATGCCGTAAATGGCTGCGCTGGCTAGGCTCCATTTAATCTCGCTTTTGATTTGCTTATCAAGGCCGGTGTAGAGGCCGGGCTCACGCACCCAGGTTGCCCAGGCAAACGCCCCGCTAACAAGCAAATACCGTATGCCGACAATTGCCGTCATCGCAGCGGCAGACATAATCAAGACACGCAAGCTATCCATCCGCCGCCCTTACATGCGTTGCTATCACTTTAGCAAATTGCGCGTTTTAAATTCATGCGGTCCAGAGATACTGATCACATCACCATCCTGCATTACGGCAATTGGCCCATCATATCGGTCCGCCGCTTTGCCCAACAGCACAAACTGAAGCGCCTTCGGCACCGATGGAACGATATGGGTAAAGGCAAGCATGCCTACCCCCGCAGACTTCGCCACATCGGCGGCTTCTTCAGGGCTGATGTGGTAATTCTCTATGTCCTTAAAGATTTTGGCGCGGTTGGTCATTCCCGCCTTTTGCGCGCTGCGGGCTAGAATATCGACGATGCGTGGCGAAAGCATCTCACTCACCAACAGGTCCGTTCCTTTGGCGGCTGCCGCAAGCTTAGGTGTAAAGGCAGTGTCGCCCGTGATGGTCACGCTTTTACCCTTGAACGCCACACGATACCCGAATGCTGGTTTGATAGGGTCATGGTCGACTGCAAAGGCTGTGATGCGGACGTTGTTCGCGTCATAGACAGTTCCTGGCTGAATGGCCGTGCCTGCCATGCCAAAACCGGACGGCGACACCACAGATTCGCCGTGATGCGCAATGCGGTAGGTGGAATCAATGCGATAGGCCGCGTTCAGTCCTTGGGTAATTTCCGTGACGCCTTCGGGGCCGGACACCGTTAAAGGTGTTTTGGCGGATGCACCTGCCCAGCGTTGCAAAGTGAATGGACCAAGGCCTTCAAAATGGTCGCTATGCAAATGGGTCAGCCACACGCCTTGTACTTTGTCCAGCGGCATCCCCATCAGAGACAATGTTTCGCCGGAGCCTTCACCCATGTCAAAAACAAACAGCCTGCCACCCGCAATAACGACAGTGCACGCGGCAGCACGATCGCGGCTTGGTAACGGCGAACCTGTTCCGCAAAAGCCGACATGTAATTGGTCAGCAGGTAAGTCCGCCATGACGTTGCGTGTCATAGCTGTATCTGCGGCACGGGTGATCAGCGCCATCGCGATTGGGTCGCGCTGCGTATACGCAACGCCGCCAACAACAGCCGCGAGCCCAAGTGTCGCCAAAAGCCATTTTTTACGCATTTTACGTCCTCCCAATTGAACCGCCCTTCGCCACGAAGTCTTTGTGTATCTAGGCTTACCAGTCTGGAATAGCATCAGAAAAATTTTGCTGTACCCTGCGCGTTACCGCACCAAGTATACAGAAAGCTGTGTATGACCTTGGCAGAGCCCTTTCCCTTGTAAAACGGCTGCGCTAGGGCGTTGAGGTGACACTTGAAAATATCAAATGCGACGTTGCCATCGTTGGCGGCGGTCTGGCCGGCGGGCTGATCGCGCTGGCGCTTGCCAAGATGCGGCCCGAGTTACATGTTGTTCTCATTGAACAAGGTCAAAGCTTTGGCGGCAATCATATCTGGAGCTATTTCGCGAGCGACATTTTGCCTGAGCATCGCTGGCTGACTGCGCCCTTGGTCACTTATGGCTGGTCGGGCTATGAAGTTAAATTTCCTGCACACAGCAGGTCGCTCGACAATATCTATTACACAATCGAGTCCGAGCGGCTTGACTGGGTTTTGAGGAAAAACCTTCCTGCATCGTCGCTCATGTTGGGTAGGGAGGTTAAGGCCGTTTCGCCCCGTCTTGTCGTGCTCGACGGCGCGCAGCGGATCAACGCTGGCGGCGTTATTGACGTGCGCGGCGCAGGTGATCTGAACCATCTCGACTGCGGTTGGCAAAAATTCACCGGGCAATTGATGCAATTGTCTGAGCCGCACAACATTACCAAGCCAATTGTCATGGACGCCACGGTGGACCAGCATGATGGCTATCGCTTCGTTTATGTCCTGCCCTTTGGCATGGATAAGCTGTTTGTCGAAGACACCTATTACAGCGACAAGCCCGACCTTGATCCGCGCATTTTGAGGCAACGGCTGGCGGCTTATGCCGACGAAAAAGGTTGGAAAGTCGAGCGCGTCCTGCGTGAGGAAAATGGCGTTCTGCCAGTCGTTATGGGCGGCGATCTGGAGAGCTATTGGAATAGTGGTAGTGGCCGAACGGCAAAGGCCGGCGCGCGCGGCGCATTTTTTCAACCTGTGACCAGTTACTCCCTGCCCGATGCCGTGCGCAACGCGATTTTCATTGCCGAGCAGCCTGAACTTGATGGTGACAAGCTGAACCTCGCGCTGCGTCAACGGGCAGAGGAGCATTGGCGTAAGGGCAAATTCTTCCGCATGCTGAACCGCATGCTCTTCCGCGGCGCAGATGGTGCAGACCGGTACAAGATATTGGAACGGTTTTACCGGCTAACGCCCGGATTGATCGCGCGCTTTTACGCAGGAAATACTACACTTGGAGATAAGGCGCGGATCCTCTCCGGTAAGCCACCCATTTCGATAAGGCGGGCGATAAAAGCGATCCGGAGCAAAAAGAAGTGAGCAAAACTGCTGCGATCATCGGTGCCGGATTTGGTGGCCTTGCGCTTGCCATCCGTTTGCAATCGGCCGGTATCGCCACCACCATAATCGAGGCGCGGGACAAGCCCGGCGGCCGTGGCTATTATTGGGAGAAGGACGGTTTCACCTTCGATGGTGGACCAACAGTCATCACTGACCCGCCCTGTTTGGAGGAATTATGGGCGCTGTCTGGACACAAGATGGCAGACGACATCGAACTGATGCCCGTTTTTCCATTTTATCGCCTGAATTGGCCAGACGGCACGAATTTCGATTATTCGAACGACGCGCCAGGTCTGAGAGCAGAGATCGAAAAGCTGAACCCCGAAGATGTCGAGGGCTATCGCAAGTTCCTCAAATATTCAAAGGGCGTGTATAAAGAGGGCTATCAAAAGCTGGGTTCAGTCGCGTTCCTCGACTTTGCATCGATGATTAAGGCTGCACCGGCATTAATGAAATATCAGGCCTGGCGATCCGTATATTCGATCGTATCGTCTTATGTGAAAGACGAACGCCTACGCCAGGCATTGTCTTTCCATACCCTGCTGGTCGGCGGAAACCCGATGAACACCAGCGCAATTTATGCGCTCATCCACACCATCGAAAAAGAAGGCGGCGTGTGGTTTGCTAAGGGCGGAACCAACCGCCTCGTCGCGGTTATGGTGACGCATTTCGAACGGCTTGGCGGTACTATCCGCTTGGACGATGCTGTCGAAGAGATTGAGACACGCGGCGACAAGGTCATCGGCGTGCGCACAAAATCGGGCTGGCGCATGGATTGCGATATGGCGGCATCGAACGGCGATTTGATGCATAGCTATCAGGACCTGTTAAAAAGCAACAAGCGCGGCGAGCGGGCGACTAACGCCCTTCGTCGTAAAAGTTGGTCGCCATCCTTGTTTGTGCTGCATTTGGGCATCAAGGGCACTTGGCCAGGCATCCCACACCACATGATCTTGTTTGGCCCACGATATAAGGGCCTGCTGGATGATATCTTCGTTAACGGCGTCTTACCAAAGGACTTTGCCCTCTATTTGCACCACCCAACCGTGACCGACCCAAGCCTTGCGCCGCAAGGTTGCTCAACATTTTATGTACTCGCGCCGGTTGCGCATTTGGGCAAGGCACCACTTAACTGGGATGGCGATGTGGGCGAGGCAATGACGGAACGGATATTGGACGAGCTTGAACGCCGATTGATCCCTGACATCCGCAGCCGGATCATGACTCAGTTCCATTACACGCCAGCCGATTTTGGCCGTGACCTATCGGCCCATTTGGGCAGCGCGTTCAGCCTAGAACCCGTTCTTTGGCAGTCCGCCTATATGCGTGCGCATAATCGTGATGACGCAATATCGAACCTGTATTTCGTCGGTGCGGGTACGCACCCCGGCGCTGGCATTCCCGGTGTTGTCGGCAGCGCAAAGGCAACCGCAGCATTAATGATGAAGGCAGCAAACGCATGAAGCGCCTAGCAGTTTATTGTGGGTCAGCGACGCCCGAGAACCCGCTTTACATCAACGCTGCCCGCGAAGTCGGCAAGGCACTTGCCACGCGCGGCATTGGTGTTGTCTATGGCGGCGGACGCTTGGGCCTTATGGGCGCTGTGGCGGACAGTGCGCTTGAGGCAGGCGGCGAAGTCATTGGCATCATCCCCGAAGCATTGGTCGGCGCAGAGGTCGCGCATAAGGGCTGCACGGAACTGCACGTGGTTTCCGGCATGCATGAACGCAAGGCCCGCTTCACGGACCTCTCCGATGGTTTTATAACCATCCCAGGTGGCGTTGGTACGATGGACGAATTGTGGGAAGCGATCAGCTGGTCACAGCTTGGCTATCACCAAAAGCCGGTTGGCGTTTTGAACGTTGCCGGTTTTTACGACCAGTTGATTGCGTTCAACCAGAATATGATCGATGTTGGTTTCATCCGGCCACAACATGCCGGGATCATGATTGTCGATGATAATCTAGATGGCTTGCTGGATAAGATGGCGGCTTATGTGCCGCACAAGACGATTTTCCAGATGAAAGCAGATGATTTGTGAGAGACCGCGCCGCGCTCGTAGCGTTCGCGCAAGAAAGCATTTCGCGTGGGTCGAAATCGTTCCGATTTGCCAGCCGCCTGTTCGACCGCACCACGCGGGAACGGGTCTGGCTACTCTACGCATGGTGCCGCAAATGCGACGATATGGCCGATGGACAAGATCATGGCGGCGCGATGGAGGCGGTAACTGATCCACAAGCGCGGCTTCAGGCGATACGCCAACTGACCGCAATGGCATTGGCAGGTGCACCCACAAGTGAGCCGGCCTTTGACTGCCTTGGCGTGGTTGCGCGCGAATGCGGAATTACCTCTCGCATGGCCGAAGACGTGATTGAAGGCTTCGCACTGGATGCCGCCGACTGGCGCCCGCGCCGCGAAAGCGATCTGTATCAATATTGCTACCATGTCGCAGGCGCAGTTGGTGTCATGATGGCGGTGGTTATGGGTGTTCCAGCCAACGATGACGCGACACTTGACCGGGCATGCGACCTTGGCCTCGCGTTTCAGCTTGCTAATATCGCTCGGGACATCGCCGAAGATGACGCAGCCGGGCGTTGTTATCTGCCCGATGATTGGCTCGCCATGCTCGACATCGGGCCGGGCGAACATATGAAGCCGCATAACCGCAAGAAATTAGCGCTCATTGGCCGCTGGCTCGCCGATGAGGCTGAGCAATATGAGGCATCAGCGCGCGTTGGCGCTAAGCATTTGCCCCTGCGTGCGCGCTGGGCCGTGTTGTCGGCCGCGGGCATTTATGGCGAAATCGCGCGCAAGGTCCGCGCCGCACAAGCCCACGCATGGGATCAGCGGATATTTACGAGCAGGCCGGAAAAATTCCGTTGGGTGCGCAAGGCGTTTGTCGATGCGATTGCCAACAACCCGCGCGATACGAACCGCGATATGTTGTGGACGCGGGTGCGGTAAATTTGTTTAGACCGTCATCCTGACACAGGTTCAGGCTGACGACAGGATACGCGCGGCCCGCTCAGACAACCGCTCCACAGCCGCCATATGAATCCCCGGCGCGCAGCAGATTAGTCCAAAATCCAGCGGCGCGCGTTTATTGTATGTTATAGTCTGGCCAAGCGCATCCGTCACAACCACGCCCGCCTCTTGCGCCACCAGATGCGCCGCGGCGATGTCCCATTCATTACCCCAACGCAATGTCGCCACAAGGTCGGCTCTGTCGCAGGCGACCATCGTCATGCGCATTGCGATGCTATTGGGTTTATCGACCGTTACCAGATCGGAATCCACGCGCGGCAAATCGTTGGCCGGTACGCGTGCTCCAGAGAAATCCTGACGTATGCTACCTGAAAGCTGCGTGCCGTTGCATATCACGCCCTCACCGCTGGCGGCGATCCAGATTTTGTCTTGCGCAGGTGCCGCCATGACGGCGAACACCGGAAGGCCATCGGCCACCAATGCCACTGACACGCACCAGCCGCTGCGTCCACGCACATAGTCACGCGTTCCGTCGATTGGGTCGACAAGCCAAAGCAAGCGCGCATCAAGCCGTGACGGGTCATCAACGGTTTCCTCCGACAGCCACGCGGCCTCAGGCAAAATAGCCCGCAACCGCGCTGTGAGCAGCGCGTCGACGGCTATGTCGATGTCGCTTACAGGATTATCCTTGCTCTTTTCCCACACTTTGGCGTCGGGAGCTGCGCCATCGCGCCAGCTGGCAAAGGCCAATGCCGCTGCCTCCTGTATGGCGGCAACAACGGCATCTCGGTCAAGCTGGCGCTCAGGCACCTGCGATCATCATGCCGTCGATGCGCAGCGTTGGGACATTTGTGCCCCGTGTGAATTCCAAGTCATTGGCTGCTGTCATCGCCGCAAACATATCCTTCAAGTTTCCGGCGATCGTGAATTCGCTGACTGCCCCGGCAATTTCGCCATTGATGATCAGGAAACCCGCTGCGCCTCGGCTATAATCGCCCGTGACGGGGTTTACGCCCTGTCCTGCGAGTTCATGCACATAGATACCATGCGTAATGTCCGCGATAAGTTCCGACACGCTGACGCTGCCGCCTTCCAGATGGACATTGGATGTGCTGACACCGGGAGCGCCGCCGATGCCGCGGCTGGCATGGCCTGTGGGCTCAAGTCCCAGTTGCCGCGCGGATGCGCTTTCCATCAACCAGCCCGTCAGAACACCGTTTTCAATAATGGAGCGGCGCGCAGTGGGCAGGCCTTCGCCATCAAAGGCACGCGAGCCAAGCCCGCGCATGCGATGCGGATCATCAACAATAGAAATGCTGCTGTCGAACAATTGTGCGCCAAGCGATCCGAGCAGAAAGCTTGTCTTTCGCGCAATCGAAGAGCCACCGATGCCGCCAAGCAAATGGCCTACAAAAGAGCCGCCAACGCGTGGGTCAAACACAACTGGCATCTGACCACTTTTGACTGTGCCGGGGTTCAACCGTTTAACTGCGCGTTCACCAGCGCGGGTGCCAATGTTGAAAGGGCTATCCAGATCGGCAAGGTGGCGCGTGGTCCGCCAGTCATAATCGCGTTCCTTGGCATCGCCATCGCCAGAAAGCACGCTGGCGGACATGCCATAGCCTGAGCCGGATTTGACGCCGGCAAAGCCATGGCTGGTGGCCAACGCAAAGATGGAGCGCCCAGCACTTGCGCCTGCGCCTTCACTGTTGGTTACGCCGGGAACGGCGCGCGCGGCGTTTTCGCATTCGAGCGCAGCAGCACGCAGCAGGCCGGGATCGGGATCAAGGCCATCATCCCCATCAAAATCTGGAACGGCGCCTGTCAGCAATCGATCCTGCGGCGCAAGGCCCGCATATTGATCCTCCGGTGCTTCTTTCGCCATGTCTATGGCACGCATCACGAGGCCGGCAAGAATGTCCGGGTTCATGTTGGACGAAGAAATGGTGGCCGACCGTTGGCCAACAAAAACGCGCAGGCCGATATCTTCACCTTCGGAACGTGCGACATCTTCCAACTGGCCAAGCCGCACTTGGACCTCAGTGGATGCATCGCAGACATAGACCGCATCAGCGACGTCAGCGCCGGCCTTGATGGCTTGGGAAACGAGATTGTGTGCGCGATCAAGCGCTTCTTGTGGGTTCAGCATTCCCCCGCTTAGGCGCGGGCAATTACAGCGTCAATCGAGCCGCAATCAAAAAACGGTGAACAGCACCGCCAATACAGCAGGAATGGCAATCGCCGCGCCCCACAGTTTCAGCCGATCTGCATAATAGCGGGTTTCAAGCCCATCACCTGGATACGCATTGGCGTTGAGCGCCTGCCAGCGCCGTTCCAAATTACGGCAAAGCGGAATGACTGCGCCAACAAACAAAACCAAGACAAAATAAGGGAAAATGGACGTCCCGCTGGATTCAATAGTCGGCGTCACCAAAAATATCAGCATTAGGGTGTAAACGACCAAAGCAAAGGCGATATGATCGGACATCCGTTTCGAATAGCTTTTATATGCGCGCAGATACGCTGATTCGGCTTTTGCCATTTTTTCTCTCCTCCATCCCGTCACAAGACTGTCACGTTCAGGAAGAGGTTTCAAGCAAATTTATACGTAGCTAGGGAAGGCCCAGAATCTTGTGGTTTTGTAAGGATAAACGCCATTTTGGACGCTCCATGACGAAGCGCGTCGCCGCCGATATGCTGGCTTCGTTCAATGCCGCATCACCCATATCCATGGGCTGGATGAGAAAATGGGCAAACTGCCATTGTTCCATGGCTTCAATGTCGCTGGTGCGCTGCGGCCAGACAAGCTTCAGCTCGTCGCCGACATGCTGGATAACTTCCGACCCTGCCTTGGGGCTGATACATACCCAATCGATACCAGGATGCACCAATATCGTGCCGTTACTCTCAATCGCGATTTGGAATCCGGCCGCGTGCAACGCGCAGATGATAGCATCATCGACCTGCAACATCGGCTCTCCGCCGGTGATTACGACATAGCGGCTGGCCGTGCCATCGCCCCACAACGCGGCAACCTTCGCCGCCAATGTATCAGCATCATAGCGCCCACCATTTTCGCCATTCGTGCCAACAAAATCGGTGTCGCAAAACTGGCAGATGGCGGTGGCGCGATCCACCTCGCGCCCCGACCAAAGATTGCAGCCGGAAAAGCGCAAGAAAACCGCACGGCGGCCCGCATGGACGCCCTCCCCCTGCAAGGTCAGGAAAATCTCTTTGACCGCGTAGCTCATGCGTAAATGGTCGGGTCAGGCAGGCCGGCATCGGCAAAGCCCTTGGCACGCAGGCGGCAGGCATCGCATTGACCACAGGCTTTGGTATCTGGGCTTGGATCATAGCAGGACCAACTCATGCCAGCGTCGAGCCCAAGGCGCGCAGCTTCACGGGCGATGTCGGCCTTACTCATATCCAGCAAGGGCGTGTGCACGGTAAAATGGTCACCTTCGACGCCCGCTTTGGTGGCGAGATTGGCGGTCGCCTCAAACGCGCGGATGAACGCCGGGCGACAATCGGGATAGCCCGAATAATCAAGCGCATTGACCCCAATCCAAAGATCGCGGGCATCGCGCGCTTCCGCCAAACCAAGGCATAAGGACAGGAATATCGTGTTGCGCGCTGGGACATAGGTCACCGGAATTGCGCCAGAATCCACGCCCTGCTTGGGCACATCAATATCCGCCGTCAGCGCCGACCCGCCAAAGCGCGTCAGGTCCAACGGCAGAATGATATGCTCCTTGGCCTCCAAATGCGCGGCAATACGCGCCGCGCTTTCAAGTTCTACGCGGTGACGCTGGTTATAATCGATCGTGAGCGCAATCAGGTCGTAGCCAGCCTCACGCGCCAATCCGGCCACGACCATGGAATCGAGACCACCGGACAAAAGGACGATTGCGGATTTGGTGTGCATTGTCATGCCGTCCCCATAGACCTTCGTACCGCGCAATGTCGAGACACCGCCCACGCGCATATCGTTTCAATACATCGAATGCGCTCGGGGCGAGCGGACGTTAGCAGAGAGACGTAAATGGTGCGCCGTGGATGATGAAACTGATAACATGTATATAGTTGATATTGTAATATAAATTATTGACGTGAGAAGATATACGGCTGCTGTTTCAAACCCGAAGAATTACTCCCTGTGTTTCAGACTAACGCAGTGTTGCAAGGGCTTAGGCTCAGGATTCATTAATTGATCCAGAAGGCGCAGATAGCGGCGATGGTGATAGCGGACAGGAAGGTATGTGCGCATCGGTCATAGCGGGTGTGGATACGCCGCCAGTCTTTGAGTCGCGCGAA
>NZ_JBIKPH010000148.1:0-5519 GCF_044357595.1 Sphingorhabdus sp.
CCGGGTCGGTCTTTGCTATCGCGGATTACCGACCATTATCTGCAAATCATCGCCAACCGCGCACCCATCGGGTTCGAGGCTGAATTCATAAACGATCGCGGCAATAACATCATGTATCGCGGCATCTTGCTTCCATATTCGTCAGACGATGACATGATTGATTTCATCTATGGGGTGATCAATTGGAGAGAGGTCGCTTCCGAAGAGATGAGCGCGCCGCTTCAGCTTGCGGTAGAGCAATCGCTGGCATCGGTACCGCATCGACACGAACATGTGTCGGTATGGACCAATAGTCCAATCGCTAGCCATTTGTTTGACCCTGCCACGCCTGGAGATATGCACGATATTGGTATTTTCGAGAAACCGGAACTTCTTCTGGATACGCCGATCTTGGAAAAATTCTGCCTTGCCGATTGGCTGGATGCCGCACGGCAATGTGCCGACCACGCGCGCGATTCTGATCAACGCACGCGCGATGCGTTGTATCAGGCGATTGGCAAAGCGCATGACTTTGCCCTCATGGCTGCCGAAAGTTAGAGGAATATGCCGAATTGTTGTGCGATGCTGGCTTGACGGCTCAGGAACGCGCGCCGTTTACGCCTATCGTCAAATTGGTGTTCGGCGCCGGCTATAACAAAACCCGGCTGACCGAGTTCGCATCCGCGCTGAAGTTTGCACAGCGCAATACGGTTCCCATGGGCGGCCTTGCCAACCTACTCGCCAAACATGACCGCGGCCTAAAAGCTATTGTTAGCGCGGAACGTCGCGCGAAAAAGTTGGCCGCAGGCATTGCGCTTTCGCCTGCATCAACCGACCCCCGTCCGCGCTTACGCTCCGCACGCAAGAGGGATTTGCGTGAATTTTCTGGCGCTGGCGACGAATTTGTACTGCTCGTTGGCCGCCGCGAAGCAGATGGGAGCGTGGCTATTGTCGGCGTAGTTCATGGCGACGCAGCGCTGACGGAAAAGGCTTTGCGCAAAGCCGACGTCTGACTTGTTTTGGATGCCGTTTATCCGTAACGCTCCGGATCAATGACCAATATTTCTGCACTTGACTACGCCCAACACCTGATGGCTTGCGAAAGCGTTACGCCCGCAACTGGCGGCGTTTTCGACGTGCTTGAGGATATGCTTGCCCCGCTGGGTTTTACAGTCGAGCGCTTCATTTCAGGTGAGAATGACGACAACCCGGCACATGGCGCGCCCGTTGAAAATCTATTCGCGATCCGTGAATCAGGTGGACGACATTTTGCTTTTGCCGGTCATGTTGACGTTGTGCCGTCCGGCGATGGCTGGGCCAGCAATCCTTTCGTGCCTGAGATAAAAGGCGACTTTTTGCATGGGCGTGGCGCCGTCGATATGAAGGGCAGCATCGCTGCCTTTGTCGCTGCGCTTCATGATATTCCGAAGGACGCTGGCACGATCAGCATGATTATCACCGGTGATGAAGAAGGGCCGGCGATTCACGGCACGCGGGCGTTGATCACGCATATGCAGGCACGCGGCAGTATTCCCGACGCATGTCTTGTCGGTGAACCAACAAGCGTCAACCGGCTTGGTGACATGATGAAAATTGGCAGGCGCGGATCCGTCAATATGTGGATTTCGGTGGCTGGAACGCAGGGCCATGTCGCTTACCCGCATCTTGCGGACAACCCTATCCCTAAGCTTGTTGCTATTCTGGCAGAAATCGAAGCAATCACGCTCGATGAAGGCACGGACTGGTTCCAAGCAAGCAATATCGAGATCACGGACCTGAATGTCGGGAACAAGGCGACCAACGTCATCCCGGCAAAAGCCAAAGCCCGGCTTTCCATCCGGTTCAACGATTTGCACAATGGCGAGGCGCTCGTTGCGCGCGTCCGTGAACGCGTTGAGGCCCATGGGGGTATTCTGACCGCCATGATATCAGGGGAGGCCTTCCTGACCCCTCCTGGCGCGTTTTCAGACGCTATATCAGAGGCGGTTGAGGCAGTGGTGGGTATCGCACCCGAACCATCGACAACCGGTGGCACTTCCGATGCTCGGTTCCTCACAAAAATATGTCCAGTAGTGGAGTTTGGCCTGTGCAATGCGACCATGCATAAATTGGATGAGGCCGTCGCTATAGCCGACTTGTCAGCACTGACCGAAATTTACCGGCGCGTTGCGCTCAAAATGCTGGCTGCCTAGCTTTTCAGCATGATATACAGCGCGCCTGCGCCGCCGTGACGGGGGTGGGCATTGCGCACCGCCGAAATATGCTGCGCATGACGCGATGCCGCGAGCCAGTCGCGGACAACAGCAGCAATTGCGCCCCTGCCCTCACCACTTGCACGATCATGCGCGCGTGGTTTTCCTGTTACCAACAGCACCACTTTCATACGTTGCGAAATTGCCTGTTCCAGCGCGCCATCCAACCTGTTGTACGCCAATGATAAGGACGCGTCATGCAAATCGATACTGACATCGGGGAGGATACTGCCCCGTGTGATGCGTCTGTCCCAATGCCCGTCAAGATTATGCGGAACAGGCGCGATTTTAGCGTGTACGGGCACATGTCTTGGTTTTGAATCGGCTGTGACAGGCTTTGGCTTTACATTCAAAAACTTTGCCAATGCAGCCTTGTCAGCAGATGGCGTTGCAACAGGCACAGGCTTTGCCTTACCGCCGTGCATGGGTTTTACAGTCTCAATGACCTTGCCCCAAAGGGACTTTTCCGTGCTGTCGAGATGCCGCGCCATGACAGCTTTATAGCCCGAGCCGCGCAATCGCAGCCTTTGGCAAGAAAATGAGCGCCGCTCCGCGTGCCGCCATGCCGCCGGCAATGGCACGGGCGCGGTCACCTGCTCCCCAGAATGTATCCACGCGGTTGGCGCCCTTGATGGCGCCGCCCGTGTCTTGCGCGATCCAAATGCCATTGGGTTCCGCCCGATCCATGGACAACCACACGGGCGCACCCAGCGGTATATATTTCACATCGACCGCAATGCTTGCTTCACCCACGACAGGATAGCCCATTGCCCCCAAAGGACCAGCGCCGGTCAGTTCGCGGAAAAACACATAGCTTTTATTTTCCTCCATGATTTTGCGCCCTTCATCAGGATTGGCTTGCAGATAGGCCACAATACCCTGCATCGACCCGTCGGTTATCAAACCGCGATCCTTCATCAAGCGCCCGATGCCAGTATATGCGCGCCCGTTTTGGCTTTCATACCCGATGCGCATAACCCCGCCATCGGGAAGCTTAAGCCGGCCCGATCCTTGAATTTGCAAAAAGAAGAACTCGATAGGGTCAACCGCGTAAGCGATCTCGAGACCGCGTCCCGCCAGCGCGCCATTGTCGATGGCGGCTCGGTCATCATATTGAACCAGCTTTGTGCCAGCTACCTTGCCCCTGATGCTCTTGCCTTTAAGATCGTTAGAGAATTGCCCAAGGTCAACGTCGATAAGGTCAGCGGGTCGTTTGTAGATCGGAACATTACATGCCGCTTGCGGCGTGCGGCAGCCCGCGATCTCGGGTTCATAATAGCCCGTGGCAAATGCCTTGCCATCGCCGACCTGCACCGCATCCATGTGCGCAGCAAAGAAGGATATGGCATCACCCGTCCATGTTTTCACTGCATCACAGGCAGGTATCCAATCACTTCCCTGCGTAAGACCGCTATTGTCGTTGCGCCGCACAAGGCCGGGGCAGCTTGTCTTAAAACTTTCCATAGCAAGGTTCGCTTGGCGCGCATCAACCTGCAAAGTACCAATTTGCGGCCCGCGCACTGCGCCTAGAGCCGCAGCGTTAGTTCCATCACCCGTTTGCACAGGCGGCGGCAATGTCGCTTCGGGAGTCGATGGGATTGGTTTGGCAGGCTTATATTCTGCGGGACGCGCTAAAGTCGGGGAACCCGACGAACTTGCAGGACCGCCTTTAGGGATGATCCCGCTTGAACAAGCAGACAGAGTAAGTGCGGATAAACCGAGAGCTAAAAGGGCGCGTTTCATCGCCCAGATGAATCAGACCGAGTCGGTTTCGTCAAGCTTCCAGTTTCGGCTAGACGACTTTACATCGCGCATGAATGTCCAAATATCGTGCGTTTCAACGGCATCAGTCATCGAGCCGCCAATGATATTTCCATCGGCATCTTTGACCAAAGCAGCGATGTCAGCATCAAAACGGACCGACACGCGGGCCATCGGATGGTCGTAGCGGGCATCAACAATTCGGATGTCGTCAATGCGGACCAGACGGTTCTGAAGCGTTTCGCCGCGCGTGCTGCGCCCGTCGATCGCTTCGGCAAAGCTGTCATAAACATCGTCATCGCACAAATCGCGCAAAGATTCTTTATCGCCCTTCCAATAGGCTTCCAATATCATCTTATAAGCCGACTTTGATCCTTCGACAAAACGTCCAAGATCAAAGCTGCGATCAGCATTGGCGATTGCCTTCAGGCCGCTTTGCGCTGCCGTGTCTGCATTTGTCGCATCCAGTGATGGCAAGGCCGCAGCACTGTCACCACCTGCAGATGGCTGGCGCACAAGTGGCGGATTCGCCGTTTCTATGGGACGACGCGCCACGGGCTCTTGTTCATGGCCTGTACGTTTTCCAAGCACGGAGTACAGGCGAAGGCCCAAGAAAGCTGCAACAAGAGCTAGCAATACAATAGTGAACGTCACGACGTCTCCATCCGGCAAAAATCTAAGGGCATGCGCTGTGCGAAGGCGTCCGCTTGGCGCTGCATAAAAAGCATATAAGCATTAATGATGCGGGTTTCAAAGGGCTTTCCCCAAAGAAAATTGCGGTTCCCGGCGCGTGCAAGTATCATTGCCCTTTGACAGTACGCCTGCTAGGCGACACGGCCATTAACAGTCGCATTTTACTGACCAGTTCAACAAATAAGAAAGCACGACATATCATGGCTGATGAAACAGGCACCATCGTTTCCGAAAATGTAAAAGCCAATGGCGAAGACACCGCACCCGCCGTCGGAATGTTAAACCAGTATATCAAGGACTTGTCGGTTGAAAATCCGCACGCTCCGCACAGTTTTAACTGGGATGGCGCGCCACAGATTGATGTTCAAGTTAACATTCAAGCCAATGCAATCACCGATGAAGTTCATGAAATCACCCTGAAGCTTGCTGTCAAAGCAGAGAGCGACAATGGCGTGCATTTCTCCGTCGAGCTGGATTACGGCACCTTGTTCGGTTTGCGCAATGTAACCGAAGAGCAAGCGCATCCGTTCTTGTTTGGCGAAGCCCCTCGTTTGATGTTCCCATTTGCACGCAGAATCGTTGCCGACGCCGTCCGCGACGCAGGCTACCCGCCACTGGTGCTTGAACCGATCGATTTTAACGCGCTGTACGTCCAGCAATTGGCGCAAGCCCAGCAAATGGCAGAGACGCAGCCTGCCGGCGAAGCCTGAAGCCGGTTGCGCCAGGTGCACATATGAGCCTGGTTCGTAACAGCATAACCATAGGGGGGCTGACATTAGTCAGCCGCGTGCTTGGCCTTGTGCGCGATATGCTTATGGCGCGCTATGTTGGTGC
>NZ_JBIKPH010000052.1:0-14831 GCF_044357595.1 Sphingorhabdus sp.
CACTGATGTTTGTGACCGCTGTGGTGGCAACAAGCGTTACTGCATCATTGCCGCCTGTGTCCTGAACGGCTGCATTGGTGGTCGCAGCATTCTTCGCAGGCGCTGTGTAGCCCACGGTCACAGCCTGGCCTGCACCGATTGAGGTCGCAAGGGTTAGCTCGATGGTCGAGCCGTTGACCGCAACGCTGCTCACGGTTGCAGTGACACCAGCTACCTTTACCGCAAAGGCAGTCTTGGCTGCTGTGATGGCGCCTAGCGCCTCGTTATAGGTAAGAATGACCTTGAGGCCATCCGCGCTGGTTGTTGCGCTTGTGAACGTAGGGCCTGTCTTATCCGCTGCACTGATGTTTGTGACCGCTGTGGTGGCAACAAGCGTTACTGCATCATTGCCGCCTGTGTCCTGCACGGCAGCGTTGGTGGTCGCAGCATTCTTCGTGGGCGCTTTATAGCCCACGGTCACAGCCTGGCCTGCACCGATTGAGGTCGCAAGAGTTAGCTCGATGGTCGAGCCGTTGACCGCAACGCTGCTCACGGTTGCAGCTACACCCGCTACCTTTACCGCAAAGGCAGTCTTGGCTGCTGTGATGGCGCCTAGCGCCTCGTTATAGGTAAGAATGACCTTGAGGCCATCCGCGCTGGTTGTTGCGCTTGTGAACGTAGGGCCTGTCTTATCCGCTGCACTGATGTTTGTGACCGCTGTGGTGGCAACAAGCGTTACTGCATCATTGCCGCCTGTGTCCTGCACGGCAGCGTTGGTGGTCGCAGCATTCTTCGTAGGCGCGGTATAGCCCACGGTCACAGCCTGGCCTGCACCGATTGAGGTCGCAAGGGTTAGCTCGATGGTCGAGCCGTTGACCGCAACGCTGCTGATGGTTGCCGCTACACCAGCGACCTTTACCGCAAAGGCAGTCTTGGCTGCTGTGATGGCGCCTAGCGCCTCGTTATAGGTAAGGATGACCTTGAGGCCATCCGCGCTGGTCGTTGCGCTTGTGAACGTAGGGCCTGTCTTATCCGCTGTGCTGATGTTTGTGACCGCTGTGGTGGCAACAAGCGTTACTGCATCATTGCCGCCTGTGTCCTGAACGGCTGCATTGGTGGTCGCAGCATTCTTCGTAGGCGCGGTATAGCCCACGGTCACAGCCTGGCCTGCACCGATTGAGGTCGCAAGGGTTAGCTCGATGGTCGAGCCGTTGACCGCAACGCTACTGATGGTTGCAGCGACACCAGCTACCTTTACCGCAAAGGCAGTCTTGGCTGCTGTGATGGCGCCTAGCGCCTCGTTATAGGTAAGAATGACCTTCAAGCCATCCGCGCTGGTTGTTGCGCTTGTGAACGTAGGGGCGGTGGTCTCTGAAATCAAGCTGCTAACCGCCACAGCGACACCATTGAAAACGAGGTACTCAATGTTTGTTAAAGTATCAATGCCTTCTGTTTTCGACCCCACAATACAATTTCCAGAAGAAAAAGTGACCGTACACTCAGATTGATTATCGCTAAAGTTTGCGTAGTCAATACCCGAACCACCGCTCACAGTATCGTTTCCCTTACCGCCGGTCAGCACGTCATTCCCGTCACCTCCATCGAGGTTATTGTTTGCAGAGTTTCCAATGAGAATGTCGTTAGATTTTCCCCCTATGGCATTTTCAATCACTACTCCATTGGCTATCGTAAAACCACCGACTACATCAAGAGCATAAGAAATATAACCGCCTGCATTAGGCCCCTGAAGCGGCGCATCGTTCAGATTAATTAAACAGGATACAGTAGAGTTAACATTACTTATTGTATCAATTCCTCCAGTGTCCCATAAGCATGACCAATATGTTCCAGATATATTTGACGTAGGAATATAATATACATTATTCCCGGAGGCATATGTTGTATTTTTTCCGTAATTTAATTGAATAGCGGCAACATCCAAAGCCATGGGCGAAGCTTGCCAGCCGTAGTTATTATTAAAAAAGCTGGGAAATTGACTAGCCCAGCCGTCATTATAGCTCATTGTTGTAAATATTCCCTGATTTAAATCATAATCACCAAAATCTCCAAAATCAGAGGAAACGCCAGGAAATACGTTGCCGTCGGACGCTGACCCACCATCATGTGGGTGAGCCAAGCCAAGTAGATGTCCAAGTTCATGCAATAGTGTTAAATATCCATAGCCACCAACCCCGAGACTGCTCGAAGTCCAGGAAGAATGTTCGCCGTTGAATACAAGATACAGAGGCTCGCCTGTAGAGTAGAACGGTACATCACTATATCCAAGGAGGCCGTTCGCAGGCTCTTTCCAAATCCACACGTCGGCAGCATTGGGGTCTGTTGTATAGACAAAATCAACATTGGCTACCGCCTCCCAAGCGGCCATTGCTCTCAACAGTGCTGCCAATTCAGGTGATGACCAAGGTATTCCCGAGCCAGTTAGATATCCATATGGATCGGAGCCTGACATCAATGCAAATGTTATTGTAACTGGGCCCCCCGAGGTAGGCAGCCCTAAAGTATCAGCCCAGCGGCCGCCCCAAACAAGGCTGTCCAGCCATGGGTTAGATCCATTAGTAGGAGTTCCATCGATACGAATTTCTGCTGCGGTACCCACCATTTGACATTCCTTTAAAATAGAAGTCATACACCCAGTCGTGCTTTGGACGACAATTCCCCACTAATGATAGTGAGCGGAATATCCTGACGCCCATATGCTAGGCTGTTTCAACAGACCAAACTACCAATCCATGGGTTCGCCAGATCCGCTGGGCCGCAACCATCTGCTTTTCTAGCCGCTATTATTCGAAATTTTGAAACCCAATATTTTCGCATAAAATGTTTTTTTATCAATTACAACACCATACTAACCTGCATTGATCACAACCCACTAGCCCATTTGCGGTGTCCGATGGTCATAATGCGCGAAGGCTGACCGACGAGCTTGTTCCAGGCCTCGCAGTAGATGTCGACGATATTTTCGTGGGAAGTGAACACCCGATTGGATAGCCAGTTGTCGCGTATGAACTGCCAGATATTTTCTACCGGGTTGAGTTCAGGACATTTTGCTGGGAGCGCGATGATGCTGATATTGTCAGGCACGTCCAGCTTGCCAGTCATATTCCAACCGGCCTGATCCATCAGTATAATAGCGTGAGCGCCAGGAGCGACGGAGAGCGCTATTTCTGTCAGATGGAGCGTCATGGTTTCTGTATTACACAAGAGCAACACCAACCCGGCGCCCTTGCCATGCTCCGGGCAGATCGCGCCGAAGATATAGGCTGATTTAGTTCGCTGATCTTTGGGTGCCCAGGGCCGTGTCCCGCGTCTGGCCCAGCGCCGCGTGATCTTGTTCTTCTGCCCGATCCGCGCTTCGTCCTGGAACCAGATCTCTATCGGCGTGCTCTTCGGGAGAGCTCTTCTGACCTTTGCCAGCTCGGCGGCAAAGCCCCCTTTTTAAAGGCCTCTATCGCAAGCTCGTTCTGGGCGTAGTGGCGAGACCGCGCCGTCAGCTTGACATAGCCCAGTCTCTTTAGCTTCCGCCCTACAATCGTTACATCAAGCGAGACCGCAAATTCGTAATGAAGTCACTAGACCAAGTCGACTAGCCGGCAGCGAATGACGCCATGGATTTCCGGGATCGGGCCGCACTCAACCATTTCGACAAGCGCACGGCGCTGGGCATCATTGAGCAGCGGCTGTCTTCCCGGAGCCTTGCCATCGAGCAGACCATCAGGACCACGGGCGTTGAACCTCACCACCCAGTCACCCTCGATCTGTAAGCCCACCCCGCCGATCCGCGCCGCCGATGTCCGGCGGCCGCCGTCATAAATTTCTGCCAATACCAAAAGCCGCCGCGCTTGGTTCGCGCTCTTCGACGTCCGCGCCAGTCGCCTCAACGAAGCACCGTCAAAATCATGCCGCAAGCTAATCGATGCTCCCATGTCACCTCCTCCAAATGAAGAACAACATGGAATCAGACTTTCAACCGCTTGGGAATCCCAAATCTGAGCCAGCCTCAGCGCAGCTTGGTATTAGCCGTACATTCCTACACAAGCGAAGCCCACTCACTATCTGATAAATCGCTTGGCAAAATAATGATACTAAAGGGCATGATTATCGTTCGGACTCTATATATGCATGTTCAGATAATTACAGAATATGATAGTATTATTCAATTTTATTATCATTATGGTCTGTGCATCTCTGTACAGGATAACGGGAGAGAAAATCGTGACAGTCGAACAGTTCATGAGCCAAAATTGGTTTGCCATCACGCTCGCTGCCTTCGCCACAGGCGTCTTGCTAGAGCTTGGCGCCGTTCAGTTCCTAAAGCGCTCGGGACGCGTGCCGCTGAAGGACTCTTTACTTTCGATTTTTCTGGGTCTCGCCAGCGATCCTGTGAATGCAATATTTGCGTTCATTACCACTGCCGCTTTGTTTGCTGTCGCGCCATTCGCCATCACCGATATACCCGTAACATGGTGGTCATTCCTGTTGTGCTTCGTCCTCGACGATCTGCGTTTCTATCTGCACCACCGTATTTGTCATCGCGTCCGTTGGGGTTGGGCGATGCATGTCGTCCATCATTCATCTACCAATTTCAACATGCCCATCGCGTTACGGCAAAGCTGGATGAAGCATTTTACCGGAACAATGATGCTCAAAATTCCTTTGATCCTGATCGGGTTTGACCCGGTATTGGTCGTATTTTGCGGGGTTCTTAACGCGACATACCAATTCTTTTTGCATACCGAAACGATTAACCGCCTGCCGCGCTGGTTCGAATTTGTTTTTAACACGCCAAGCCATCACCGGGTGCACCATGGCCGTAATCCGGAATATCTGGATTCCAATTTTGCCGGTACGCTGATTATCTGGGATCGTATGTTTGGCACATTCGTTGAAGAAGATCGCGCCGTGCCGGTTGACTATGGATTGGTTAAGAACCTTGAGACCTTCAACCCTTTCACAATCTTAACCCATGAATATGTCGGTATTGCCAAAGATGCCAGCCAGCGCGGACTGACTGTGTGGCAAAGGTTTTGCTACATCTTTGCGCCTCCGGGTTGGAGCCATGATGGATCGCGGTTGACGTCCATGGATATCAAGCGCGAGGCTGGTTTGCTCCCCGCCGATAATGAATCAGTGCAGATGCGGAAGGCGTGATGCCTGCACATTATGCGTTATCTGATGCTTTTATCGTTCTCGTCACGATATTTGCAGGAAACGCCCTGCGACGAAATGGCCAAGATTTGTTGGCTTTTGCCATGGCCTGTTTCGGAATAGCTGCAGCAGTCGGCGTGGTACGTTTTGCAGGTGGTTTGCAGGATGAACTGGCCAATCTGCATTCTGGCGCGTCGCAATATTTGGGCCTTGTAGGCACGTTAGCGGTAGCGTCCGCTTGTGTGTTTCGCGGCGGGGGCAGGGGCGATGCTCTTAGGTTGGCGATTATTCTGTGTGCCGCGGGAGCAAGTTATGTGTTTGCGCGGCCACTGCTTGCTCCTTTTTTTATTCTGGCCCTTGTGATTGCATTTATTGCCGCAACCGCGCGACCCTTCTCCTCGCAGCAAAGATGGCTGGTGCCCATTGGTGTAGTCATCATGCTTGCAAATGCCATATTCATCCGGCGTGCGGCGTGGCTGGATGAGGCGGTTTCTTGGCACCTTTATCACATACTCGTCGCACTTGCGCTGGCCGTGCTTGCGAAGGGCATGATCGTTACCGAACGGAATATGCGCGAACCCCTTGCATGATGTAGGTCCATATCACGCTTTATAGGGCCTCAATATCACACGCAGTTTATCGCATACCGCGCGTAAGCCGAATTTGCTGCAGGCTAACATGGTTGGCGATGGTTGCCAAATCGATGCGCGGGGGTTAGCGATAAAACATGCACACCACGCCACATTATGAAGAGCAATATCTTTCGCTGATGCGGCGGATTTGGGAACACGGCACGGTGCAGCGTGACCGGACCGGGGTCGGCACCAAGGCGTTGTTCGGTGCAACCATGCGCTTCTCGCTTGCCGATGACGCGATACCGTTGCTGACGACCAAGCGCGTATATTGGAAAACAGCGGCGCGTGAGATGCTGTGGTTCTTGACGGGCAATACAAATATTCGGCCGCTGTTAGAGCAAAAGGTCAGGATTTGGACTGACTGGCCGCTGGACCGCTATCGCCGTGAAATAGGTACGATCATTTCGCAAGAGGATTTCGAGCAGCGGATTATCGACGATGTAGCTTTCGCCGAGCAATGGGGCGACCTTGGGCCCGTCTATGGCGCGCAGTGGGTAAACTGGCCGCGTTATGAGGCAACAGAAAATGATCTCTACCGCCGCGCGGAAAAGGGCATTGATCAGGTTAGCATGCTTGTCGAAAGCCTGAAAAACAACCCTGGTTCGCGCCGTCATATCATTGAAGGTTGGAACGTAGCAGAGCTTGATCAAATGGCGCTACCGCCATGCCACAAAACCTATCAATTCCATGTCGCCGACAATGTGTTGAGCTGCATATTGTTTCAACGATCGTGCGATCTGGGGCTTGGTTTTGCCTTTAACGCCTTTTCCGCTGCTTTGCTAACGCGCATGCTCGCAGCGGTGTGCGGGTACAAGGCTGGGGAGCTCATCTGGCAAGGTGGGGATGTGCATTTGTATCTTAACCACGCTTCTTTGGTGGAGGAGCAATTGTCGCGCGCGCCATCGGGTAATCCCAAATTGAAGCTTTTACGCACGGCCAATAGCATTTTCGACTTTACGATCGAAGATTTTGAGGTACTTGATTATCAACCACAATCCCATATTTCCGCACCCGTCGCGGTGTAGTCTCTAATTAGGTCAGTTATGTTGACCATCACAACTTATTGAAATTGTAATAAAACTATCCATTTAAGGAAATAGAATAGGGTGAACCCTAGAAAATTTTTAAGAATTGTCATGTCATTACGAAGAAGTGGTCGTTGTCGGCGTCCGTTACAAAACAATCTTTTCCTACGAATGCCGTTGACAGAATCTCGCGCCGCTTATAGTGCGCCCCAACCGCAAGTTAGCGGGTGTAGCTCAGTTGGTTAGAGCGCCGGCCTGTCACGCCGGAGGTCGCGGGTTCGAGCCCCGTCACTCGCGCCACTACCCTAGGTTAGGCTTGGGGTGGTGCGCGGAAAGACCCTGTCTCCATCCAGATCAGAAGCGGCCGCATGGGCATTATCCAGATTGTTCCTGCTATCAGATAAATGATGCTTTGCACGGCAATGTGCTGCGCACTGATATAATCGGATGCGCTGACCACGATCATAGCCCAAACTAATATAATCAGCAATATTGCGAGCATGCCTGCTGGTTTACGCCAGGTAGGTTGTTTGAGTGGTGTGGTCATAAGGTTATCCATGATGTTTCGGTGAGAACGGCGTTGAGGGGCATGTCCCATATGTCGGATGTGATGGCAGGGGCGCGCTGCACCGACCACGCAAGACCAATGGCAAAAGAATGGTCAAGCATACTTAAGGCGCGGTCATAATGTCCTGCGCCCTGTCCAAGGCGCATTAATTGATCATCAAAGGCCACCAGGGGTGTTAAAATGACATCGGGTTTGCATTCGAGGCAATTCTCGGCGGGTTGCAGCAGCCCAAATGGGCCAGGCATCAAATCATCGCCAGGCGACCAGCGCAGAAACCGCATTGGAGCAATCTTGCTGGTAACATGGGGCAGGGCAATCTCGCTGCCGAGTGCATGCGCCTGCGCCAAAAGGGCCGAAGGATCGACCTCTGACCCTATCGCGACATAACCAGCCACTATTTTGCCGGGCTGGATATGTTTTGTGAGCGGGCTAGGGATTCTGGAAAAGGCCAGCGCGCGATCTTGCGCCGAGAGTGCACCTACAAACTGGTCACGCATGTCGCGATATTGTAACCGCTGCGACTGCTTGTCATATTCTGGTTTCACAGCTTTTCCTGAAAATTGTTGGCGGAACCACCATGGGTCGTTTCCCGGAATATCCTCTGACGCCAGGACGTCAGGTGGGCACCGTGTGATCTGGACCTTAAGGTTTCCCAAACGGCCCAGGCAGGGACAGCTCCCTTAGATAGATAATCGCCTCAGGGATGTTCTCATCAGTTCGTGCCGGACAGTCCCGCCAACAGCTAATATAAGCGTATATTGTTAATTCTCAAGCCTTAGCGCCAGATTTTCCAATCGATCCGCAAGTCCTTCTAAAACATCAGCGGATTGAGCAAATGCTTCTGAAGTTTGTGCGTTCGGTGCGGCTACTGCACCGCCGCCCGCGTCCTGCAGCTTATCCGCCAGCAATAGTGCAGAGAACAGAAGGGCGCGGTTTTCCGTAAGGCCGCGAGAGCCACCTCTCGCTTCAAGTGCGCTAGCATCCACCATTGCGCCCAGATCCATAAGACGTTGTTCTTCGCCGGGATTACAAGCTACAAAATAGTCGCGACCGGCGATGTTAATTTTGACGTCAGGCATCAGTCTGCACCTGCAAGAATTTTATCCATGTCATGGATAGCAGCAAGGGTTTCAGATTTAAGTTTTTCGTGCCGCTTGCTGAGATCACTGTCATCTGACCCGCTTGGGGATATCGCCAATTTTTCGATCCGCGACAAAGCGCGCTCGATGCGCCCTATTGCAAAAATTAATCGTTCATCTGCCATGGGTTACTATCCTCTGCTGAGGAGTATTAACAGACTATCTTTTGAATGCAAATGTGAGAACGGATTTATCACCATAGATTCCACAGGTAAAAGCACCCGGCTCCCTTGACGCTTGGCGCGCGCATCCGCAAAGGGTTTGCACCAGCGAATCGGCGGTCACGCATATTGCGATATGCCCCGCCACCCGCTCCCATTCGGGAGTAACAAGTGGGGAAAGAACATGACCGTTAGTGACCAGCAAATGGCCAATGCAATTAGGGCACTGGCCATGGATGCGGTGCAGGCCGCAAATAGTGGCCACCCCGGTATGCCAATGGGCATGGCCGACGTCGCAACGGTTTTATATTCTAAATTTCTGAAATTTGATCCGCAGGCACCCGATTGGGCCGATCGCGACCGGTTTATCCTGTCCGCGGGGCACGGGTCGATGTTTGCTTATGCGACCTTGTATCTCACCGGATACGCAAGCCCGACCATAGACGATATCCGCAATTTCCGGCAATTAGGTAGCCCCTGTGCCGGGCATCCAGAAAATTTCCTTATTGATGGTATAGAATGCACAACAGGTCCGTTAGGGCAGGGTTTGGCGATGGCGGTAGGCATGGCGATGGCCGAACGGCATCTCAACGCGCGCTTCGGTGATGAACTGGTTGATCACCGCACATGGGTTGTTGCGGGTGATGGATGCTTGATGGAAGGCATCAACCACGAAGCGGTTGGACTCGCAGGGCATTTGGGGCTTGGGCGTTTGATCGTTTTCTGGGACGATAACAGGATTACTATCGACGGCGCGACCTATCTGTCGACTAGCGAAGATATAGCCGCACGTTATGTTGCCAGTGGCTGGCACGTCGAGGCGTGCGATGGGCATGATTTCAAGGACATTGATCGGGCCATTACGGCGGCGGTAGCCGACAATCGACCTTCATTGATTGCGTGCCGGACGTTGATTGGCAAAGGGTCTCCGAACAAAGAAGGCACGAAAGCACCACATGGTAGCCCGCTTGGGGCGAACGAAATTGTTGCCACGCGGGCTGCACTTGACTGGCCTTACCCTGCATTCGAAATGCCTGATGATGTTCTTGGCGCATGGCGTGCGACAGGTAAAGCAGGCGCAGCGGCGCATGCGGAGTGGGACGTACGGTTGGCGGCATCTGCAAAGGCTGCTGCGTTCAGAACGGCTATGGCAGGCACGCCAACCAATGCTTGGCTTAAGCCACATCTGGACGGTTTAATCGCGGCGCCGCAGAAGATTGCAACGCGCAAGGCATCGGAGATTGCGCTGACTTCAGCAACTGCTGCAATAGCTGAACTCCTTGGTGGGTCGGCGGATTTGACAGGTTCAAATTTTACCCGAACCTCTTCAACTAATACTCTGGATAAAAACGATTATTCCGGTCGATATGTGAACTATGGTATTCGTGAATTCGGTATGGCCGCTGCGATGAATGGAATGGCGTTGCATGGCGGGATCATTCCTTATGGTGGCACTTTCCTGATATTCTCGGACTATTGCCGCGCAGCCATTCGCTTATCCGCCTTGCAAGAGACGCGCGTTATCTATGTTTTGACGCACGACTCTATCGGTGTAGGCGAAGATGGCCCAACGCATCAGCCCATTGAACAGATTATGTCGATGCGCCTCATACCGAATTTGGACGTGTATCGGCCTTGCGACACGATTGAGACTGCGGAATGCTGGGCATTGGCCATCGAAAGCGCATCGACCCCTTCGGTGTTGGCGCTATCACGCCAGAATTTGCCGCAGTTGCGTGCCGATATCAGTGAGAATTTCTCTGCTAAGGGTGCGTACAAGCTGCGTGCAGCTTCGGCCCCACGCAAGGTTATCTTAGTGGCTACGGGTTCTGAAGTTGAAATTGCGGCCGCCGTGGCCGACAAGCTTGAAGCACAAGGTATTGGCGCGGACGTTGTCTCCATGCCAAGCTGGGAACGCTTCGACGCGCAGCCTGCGGCTTATAAATCAGAGCTTTTGCCCACGGACGTCTTACGCGTTTCGATTGAGGCCGGCACAACGATGGGTTGGGAGCGTTATGTCGGCGACGGTCTGCGGATTGGCATCGACAGCTTTGGTGCATCCGCCCCGATCGATGCCCTGTACGAACATTTCGGCCTTACAGCTGATAAAATCACCCCTCAAATTGTTGCCCGTTTGGGCTGATTGGAGCAAATATGACTGTAAAAGTAGCAATTAACGGATTTGGCCGCATCGGTCGCTTGGTCGCACGCGCCATTTTGGAGCGCGATGACCATGATCTTGAGCTGGTCGCGATCAATGACCTTGCGCCAGCCAAGGCTAACGCGCTTTTGTTCAAACGTGACAGCGTTCACGGCCCTTTCCCTGGCACAGTTGAGGCGGATGGCAATGACATCATCGTCAATGGCAACCGTATCCATGTTACTGCAGAGCGTGATCCGGCCAACTTACCGCATGCCGCAAATGGTGTCGACATTGCCCTTGAATGCACGGGTTTCTTCACGGATCGCGCAAGCGCCGAAAAGCATCTGGCGGCAGGTGCAAAGCGTGTCCTGATTTCTGCGCCGGGCAAAAATGTCGACAAAACGGTTGTCTTTGGCGTTAATCATGAGGTGTTAACCGCTGCCGATGTGATCGTTTCCAATGCAAGCTGCACCACCAACTGCTTGGCGCCAATGGCGAAGGTGCTGAACGACGCGATTGGTATCGAGCGCGGGCTGATGACTACAATCCACAGCTACACCAACGATCAAAAGATCCTTGACCAGATACACGAGGACATGCGCCGTGCGCGTGCCGCGGCTATGTCGATGATCCCGACAACAACCGGCGCAGCGCGCGCCGTTGGTGAAGTAATGCCCGAACTCAAAGGCAAATTGGATGGTTCTGCCATCCGCGTACCAACGCCGAATGTCAGCATCGTGGACCTGACCTTCACGCCAAAGCGTGACACGAGCGTCGAAGAGGTGAACGCGTTGTTGAAGGCGGCATCAGAAGGTGCCTTGAAGGGCGTGCTGGCTTATTCGGACGAGCCTTTGGTCTCGATCGATTATAATCATTGCCCGGCAAGCTCGACCATCGATAGCCTTGAAACTGCGGTAATCGACGGCAAGTTGGTGCGCGTGTTGAGCTGGTATGACAATGAATGGGGTTTCTCCAACCGCATGGTCGACACCGCCGGCGTCATCGGCAAATTGCTGTAAGGATCTGAATGATGGCATTTCGCACGCTTGACGATCTTGGGGACATCAAGGGTAAACGGGCACTTGTCCGCGTTGACCTGAATGTACCCATGGCCGACGGGCGTGTGACGGATGAAACGCGCATGCGTGCGTTGTTGCCGACAGTGCTAGAACTGGCGGATAAGGGTGCCAAGGTCCTGTTGCTCGCACATTTCGGGCGTCCCAAGGGTGCCAAGCATAGCGAAATGTCGGTGTCGATGGTGCTTGATGCCTTGCAAGAGGTGGTTGCCCGCGAAATCATGTTCGTACCGGAAGTTGCAGGCGATGTTGTGGCGCAATCGGTGGGCATATTGGCAGATGGTGACATCGCGCTTCTCGAAAATACCCGGTTTTGGGCTGGTGAAGAAAAGAATGATCCTGAACTTGCCCGTGCCGTTGCCGCGAACGGCGACTTCTACGTCAATGACGCATTTTCGGCGGCACACCGTGCGCACATGTCGACCGAAGGATTGGCACATATCCTGCCAGCCTATGCTGGTCGTTCGATGGAAGCCGAGTTAAAAGCGTTGGAAGCGGCGCTTGGTTCGCCAGAGCATCCTGTGGCAGCCGTAGTTGGCGGAGCAAAGGTCTCTACAAAGCTTGATGTGTTGAACAATTTGGTCAAACAGGTCGACCATCTGATTATCGGTGGCGGCATGGCGAATACCTTTTTGGCCGCACGCGGTGTGCATGTCGGGAAATCTTTGTGCGAGCATGATCTTGCCGACCAAGCCAATGCCATCATGGACGCAGCGGACGCCGCTGGCTGCACTGTGCATTTGCCTTATGACGTCGTGACTTCACGCGAATTCCGCGCAAATCCTCCGGTACGGACAGTGAATGTTCATGAGGTCGCTGCTGATGAGATGATCCTCGATGTCGGGCCTGCCGCTGTTGAGGCGCTTGCGGATGTATTGAAAAACTGTCGCACTTTGGTGTGGAACGGGCCATTGGGTGCTTTTGAGATTGAACCTTTTGACGCGGCTACAGTGTCACTGGCCCGCACAGCAGCCGCGTTGACGCGGGAAGGCTCGCTGGTGTCCGTTGCGGGTGGTGGTGATACTGTCGCTGCGCTGGCGCACGCTGGCGTGACGCAAGACTTTACTTTTGTTTCGACCGCGGGCGGTGCTTTTTTGGAGTGGATGGAAGGCAAACCGCTCCCCGGTGTTGATGCTTTGAATATCGTTTAAACATTTGGGGTAGCGCCCCGTTTTTTTCAACTGTTGGTGCATACGTATGCACGACATAAAATTGAGGAAGTTGCTCATGAATTACTCTGAAATGCTTGAAAAAGTTGCCACTGCATCTGGTTTTATTGCTGCGCTTGACCAGAGCGGCGGTTCAACACCCAAGGCACTTCGGGGTTATGGTGTCGAAGAGGATGCTTACACAAACGAGGAAGAGATGTTTGCGTTGATCCACGACATGCGCACGCGCATCATTACAGCGCCAAGTTTTTCCGGTGATAAGGTGCTGGGTGCTATCTTGTTCGAACGGACTATGGATAGCGACGCCGGCGGTAAGCCCGTGCCAACAGCGCTGCAAGATCGCGGCGTGGTGCCATTCCTTAAAGTCGACAAGGGGCTTGAGGATGAGGTGGATGGTGTTCAATTGATGAAGCCAATAGCCGGTCTTGATGAACTGCTTCAGCGCGCGAAGGCCAAGGGCGTGTTTGGCACGAAAAAGCGGTCGGTAATCAATCAGGCTTCGCCTTCGGGCATCGCGGCGATCGTGACGCAGCAATTTGAAGTGGCTGAGCAGATCGTAGCGAATGGCCTGATGCCAATCATTGAGCCTGAAGTGAACATCAAAAGCGCTGACCGCGCGCAAAGCGACCTCATCCTGCGCGACGAGATATTAAAGGCGCTGGATAATGTATCAGGCGACCACAAGGTGATGCTTAAACTGTCAATTCCGGCCGAGGCGGGCACGTTTAACGGGCTTATCAACCATCCACGCGTCTTGCGTGTTGTCGCCTTGTCTGGTGGCTATGCCCGTCCTGAAGCGTGCGCCAAGCTTGCCAATAACAAAGGCATGATCGCAAGCTTCTCGCGCGCTTTGTTGGAAGATCTGCGCTACCAGATGACCGCGGACGAATTTGACGCGGCACTTTCCAGCGCCATTGATGAAATTCACGCAGCGTCTGCCGCTTAGGGTCAGGGTCACGTAAATTCGCATGCGAGGTTTGAGGCCAGTTTGGATAGGGGCTGGCAGTAAATGCGCAAGGCATTTGCCGTTGGCCTAAAGCCGCGCTATTGAGCGCAGTATGAAAGAATTTCCCTGCCAATTATATCTTATCTCGCCGCTTGAAGTAGGCGGCGATTTTCCCGTTCAGCTTGAGGCTGCGTTATCTGCGGGACGAGTTGCCGCATTCCAATTTCGCGTCAAGGATGTGGACCAGCATGAGGCTGCTGCCCTGGCAGAGCCCCTGCAGGCAATTTGCGCCGCGCATGATGTCGCGTTTATCGTTAACGACAGTGTCCCGCTCGCCAAACGGTTAAAGGCTGACGGCGTGCATTTGGGTCAAGGTGATGGTGACGTTAGCGAAGCACGCGAGCTGCTTGGCCGCGAGGCGCAGATTGGCGTCACCTGTCACAACAGTCGCCATCTCGGGATGGAGGCGGCGGAGGCAGGCGCAGATTATGTTGCCTTTGGGGCCTTCTACCCAACACAGACGAAGTCCGTCGAGCATATTGCTGATCTAGATACGTTGCAGAAATGGTCACTTGTAACCGAAGTACCTTGCGTGGCTATTGGCGGCATCACAGCTGATAACGCCAAGCCGTTGATTGATGGTGGCGCGGACTTCATTGCCGTGAGCAACGCGGTCTGGACCCATCCACAGGGGCCGGCAGAAGCCGTAAAGGCGTTCAACGCACTGCTTGCCTAATCGCGCTGTCATCGCTAAAGGCCGCGTCCAACGGCACGTTTTTGCGTGCCTGCTCTTTCCATCTGTCAAGCGAGTGCACTCATGAAAA
>NZ_JBIKPH010000149.1:0-5440 GCF_044357595.1 Sphingorhabdus sp.
TGCGATGCGCAGACACCACTTTGCATTCATGTGGGATTTGGAGCGTAGCCAGTGTCGCTGAAGCCTCACGCATGGTTTCCCAATCCGAACGGCTTCCCATGATAATGCCAATAAGCGGCGCTGCTTCCGTCATATGTCACTCCCCCGACACCTTTAATAGCAAAAGCCTTAGCCTTGCGGCGCAAAAGGCGCAATCCAGCAACGACGCATTCGCCGCCAATGTGCTAAGGTGCGGAGGCCGGGCGCAATTAGCGCTCGGAAAGATAGTAATAGTCGCCGTTCAAATGGTGGTCCAATTCATACACGATGGGTTGCCCCGTAGGGATTTCAAGGCCGCTTATGTCGGCATCCGAAATACCCGACAAATGCTTGACCAGCGCGCGCAAGCTGTTGCCGTGCGCCGAAATCAAAACGGTTTTTCCGGCCTGTAATTCCGGCACTATCGCGCTGTCCCAATAAGGCAAAACGCGGTTGATAGTGTCTTTCAGACTTTCTGAAGCGGGTATATCTATGCCCGCATAGCGCGGATCAGAAGATAGATCATAAGGCGATCCAGCATCAAGCGGCGGCGGCGGGATATCAAAGCTGCGGCGCCATATCTTCACCTGATCGTCACCATGCTTCGCCGCCGTCTCTGCCTTGTCCAGCCCGGTGAGCCCGCCATAATGCCGCTCATTCAATTGCCAGTTCTTGGTGACCGGAACCCACAAGCGCCCCATGGCTTCAAGCGCCAGATTGAGCGTTTTGATCGCGCGCGTTTGTACGCTGGTAAACGCCGCGTCCGGCGCGATGCCTTTTGCCTTCATCAACGCGCCTGCCGCCCATGCCTCGGCTGCGCCTTTTTCGGTAACGTCCACGTCCCACCAACCCGTGAAGCGGTTTTCGAGGTTCCACTGCGATTGTCCGTGACGGATGAGGATGAGTTTGGGCATGCGTAATTCCTAATTTGTTTGACCGCGCCCTAACGCAAGTTAGCTAAATCGCCAAGGTCATGAAATGCCTGTTAGATCATCCTCAAGAATCCGCGTGTCGCCGTTCACACCATCTCAGCTAGGGTCGCGAGGCATTCGCGCGCCAATAAGCGGCATCGTTCGGGGGACCAGCCTTGTTCGGGGTCGTTGCAATGAACGGTGTCTTTATAAGGCATTTCCAACGTCATAGAGACGCATTGGTACGAGGGTCCAAAGCGTTCGGCCAATTGGTTGGTGGACATGCTCAGGTTCGCCCTGCCGGGACCAGCCTTGGTATAACCCAACGCGGTCTGGAAATCGGGGGTGCGCGCCGAAAGGCGGTTGATGAAAGCATTATAGCGCTCACCCTGATCATCGGTCCACGAAGGAATGCCTTCAAAACCCGCCATGAAGGCCGCAGGAATGGCCTCGTCGCCATGAATATCCATGGCCCAATGCACGCCTTTTTCATCCATCGCGTTGCGGATGCCAAGCACTTCGGGGCTGCGTTCTGCCGATGGTTCGGCCCATTCGCGGTTCAGGTTGACGCCCAGATAATTGGTCCGCAAATGCCCACGGCGGCTTCCATCCGGGTTGCAGTTGGGCACGATATGCAATCGGCATTTTTCCAGCAGGACGCGCGTATGCGGATCGCTGAGGTCCGTCAGCATATCAATCGCGCCTTCGATCCAATATTCAGCTTGAGTCTCGCCGGGATGCTGGCGCGCATACAGCCAGACCTGCGTTTCGCCATTGCCCATTTCAAGGCAATCAATCGGTTGTCCTTCAAGGCTGTGGCCAAGGCAGTGATAGGTCACGCCTTCAAGCGATGCCGTCTCGGCAATCAGGTCATGGTGCCGTTCCATGCTGTAAGGGGCGAAATAAGCAAACCATGCAAGATCGCTTGCGGGGGTGTAGCGGATGGTCATCGTGCCGCCGTCCGCCGCCTTGTCGTAGCTGGTATCAGCGCGACCCCAATAATCGCGGTCTTCGGAGACGCAAGCGCGGTAATTGGGCCAGCCGCCAGGATAAGCGCTGCTCTCAAGGCCTGTAATACGCAATTCCAGCTCCTCGCCTGAAGTGCACGCCACGCGAAAGTGGAACCATTGTGCAAATTCCGAATCCTTGTCCGTGCGGATTCCAAGGGTCGCCACATTGCCCTGCATTGCATGGACGATGATATTGCCGCTATCGAAGGCGGCGTTGATGTCAGCAATCGGCATTTTTGGTTCGCTCTCGCAATGAAGTTTATGGCACGCGGATAGTCGCACCAGACACGCCGGGGAAGTCCTTAAACAAGGATTCGGCCAATTTGGACGCGGCGATACCGGGTTGGGCGGCGGGTGAGCCGGCCTTTGCCAATTGCACCGCCGTGCCTTCCCAAATCACCACCCGATCGCTGCGCCGGACGATGCGAACGGCCAATGTTGTCTGCAACTGAGCTGCTGAACCGCCGCTCAAGTTAATCCCAAGGCCAATGCCCAGACCGGAGCCATAGCTGCCCGTGGAGCCGCCAACGCCGACCGATATAGGCGCGCGTCGATCCGAACGAATCATCGTGGCGCCGAAACGGATCTCTGCGACCACGTCTGCATCGCCTCCTATGTCGCGATAGCCGATCCGCTGCATTTCGCGCGCGACGGCCGCAAGATAAGGCGACCCCGAAAGCGTGCTGTCCGATGCCGATTCGCCAACAAGCGCTACAGCGAAGCTGCCGGCTCCATACGGCACGCCCTCTGCGGCGCGATTGAAGCGCGTAACCTCAACCGGGCCAGTTGGCACGACACAAGCGGTCAGGAGGGAAGGCGCGAGAAGCAGCAAAAGCCGAGCATTTTTCATCATGGGTACATCCTTAAGGCTGTCCCTTACCACATCCAACAATCTATGGGGGCTTAATCCGCAAATAGGGCCAATCGCGCTTGACTTTCCGCTGCCCGATCCATAGGAGCGCACCCTCAATTCAAGTTTATTGCATTTATTAGACGGGCAAATCCGATGAAAGTCGTTAATTCTCTGAAGTCGCTCAAGGGCCGCCATCGCGATAACCGCGTGATTCGCCGCCGTGGCCGCACGTATGTCATCAACAAGACCCAGCCACGCTTTAAGGCGCGCCAGGGTTAATTTGACCCTGCCTGCGCATTGCAGGCGGATGGCTCTCACAAAATGCCGCTCCGAATCTGATTCGCGGGCGGTTTTTTTGCGCCTGCCGATAAGGAAATTGTGATCATGAAGATAACCACAGTCGTGTTTGATGTTGGCAAAGTGCTTTTCGAATGGGACCTGCGCTATCTTTTTGCCAAGCTGATCGCAGACAAAGATGAGCTGGAATTTTTCGTCACCCATGTCGTGACGCCCGAATGGCATTTTCAACATGACGCGGGTCGCGCTTTGGACGATATGGTTGCCGAGCGGATTGCTGAATTTCCAAAATATGCCACGTTGATTGCGGCCTACGCCTCCCGTTTCAATGAGACCATTCCAGGGCCCGTCACGGGGTCGTTGGAGATTGCGCAGGAACTCGCCGAAATCGGCGTGCCGTTGTTTGCGATCACCAATTTTGGCCCAGAGTTCTGGGAAGGGTTCCGTCCGACACAGCCAATATTTGACCTTTTTCAGGACATAATCGTGTCGGGAGTCGAAAAATTGGTGAAGCCTGATCCAGCCATTTACGCACTGGCGTTGCAGCGTTTCGGAATAAGGCCCGGGCAAGCGATTTTTATCGACGATAATCATGCCAATGTCATCAGCGCGCGCGAAAATGGTTTTGCCACACATCATTTTAGGGATGCAGCATCACTCCGCGCCGAGTTGGTTGCGCTCAATTTACTGCCTTGAAACTTTGCGCCTAAAGGCGCGGGACGCAGACACTAAAAATATTTCTCTGCGCCGTCCGCGGCCCTGCATGAACCAAAAAACATGGCGCAAGCCCTTCCATTCAATGCGCGTCTGTGCTTAAGCAGCCGCCGAAACTCTCTTTTCCCGAGGACGTAATCTCCCATGAATATCCATGAATATCAGGCCAAAGAACTGCTCGCAAAATTCGGTGTGGCCTGCCCTGCCGGTATCGCAGCATTGAGCGTAGAAGAGGCAGTTGCCGCCGCTAAGCAATTGCCTGGTCCCTTATATGTGGTGAAATCGCAAATTCATGCCGGCGGACGTGGCAAGGGCAAGTTCAAGGAACTGGGCCCAGACGCAAAAGGCGGCGTGCGTCTGGCGTTCAATCTGGATGAGGTTGAGGCCCATGCCAAGGACATGTTGGGCAACACGCTGGTAACGATCCAGACTGGTCCAGAAGGCAAGCAAGTCAACCGTTTATACATCACCGACGGCGCCGACATTAAGCAGGAATTCTACCTCGCCTTGCTCGTTGACCGTGCGACCAGCCGTATTGCGGTTGTGGCGTCAACTGAAGGTGGCATGAACATCGAAGACGTGGCGCATGACAGCCCCGAGAAAATCCACACCATCATCATTGATCCAGCCACGGGCCTCCAACCGCACCATGGCCGCAGTGTTGCAAAGGCGCTTGGCCTGACGGGGGATCTTGCCAAGCAAGCGCAGACAGTGCTTGCGGGGCTTTACAGCGCTTTCATCGGTACTGATGCTGAGCAAATCGAAATTAACCCGCTCGCCGTCTGCGAAGGCAAGAATGGCGATGAACTGTTGGTGCTGGACGCCAAGGTAGCATTCGATGGCAATGCGATGTTCCGTCACAAGGACCTCGCCGAGCTGCGCGACCTGACCGAAGAAGATCCTGCCGAAGTCGAAGCATCCGAATATGACCTTGCTTATATCAAGCTCGACGGCAACATCGGCTGCATGGTCAATGGCGCTGGCCTTGCGATGGCGACGATGGACATCATTAAGCTGAACGGCGAATTCCCTGCCAACTTCTTGGACGTTGGTGGCGGCGCATCGAAGGAAAAGGTGACGGCTGCGTTCAAGATCATCCTGAAGGACCCTGCCGTGAAGGGCATATTGGTCAATATCTTCGGTGGCATTATGAAATGCGACATTATCGCTGACGGTATAGTCGCCGCTGCTAAGGAAGTGAACCTGTCCGTGCCGCTTGTTGTCCGCCTTGAAGGCACCAATGTGCAGCAGGGCAAGGACATCCTCGCCAATAGCGGTCTGCCAATCGTGTCGGCCAATGATCTGGGCGATGCAGCAGAGAAAATTGTCGCAGAAGTGCGCAAGGCAGCTTGAGATTGTATCCGTCGGTCCCAACATGCGTTGAGGGCCGATGGAAATGCTGAATAAGTTCGATATCACGGGTTGATCAGGCACTTGACGTTTACGTAAACGGTCAGCATAGGCACAGCAGTTTGGGATGGCATCTATCTGTCCCATTGAGTCGGTATGGAAGGATGAGCACATGAAGATCATCGTCCCCGTTAAGCGGGTCATCGATTATAACGTAAAACCGCGGGTTAAGCCCGATGGTTCGGGCGTGGATTTGGCGAACGTCAAAATGAGCATGAACCCGTTTG
>NZ_JBIKPH010000053.1:0-14677 GCF_044357595.1 Sphingorhabdus sp.
CCGCCGCCAAGCGCGAAGCATTGAACGACGCCGATTTCGTCATCCTCTGCTTGCCAGATGATGCCGCGAAAGAGGCGGTGGCCATGACCACGTCCAGCCACACCCGAATCATTGATGCATCGACCGCTTATCGCGTGGACCCCAACTGGGCTTATGGCTTTGCCGAGTATCGCATTGGCCAGCGCGAACATATTGCGTCTGCGCGATGGGTCAGCAACCCCGGTTGCTACCCCACCGGATTTTTGGGCCTCGTCGCGCCATTGGTGGCCGCTGGCTTGATCCCTGCCGACTGGCCGTACACCGTTAACGCGGTGTCGGGCTATTCAGGTGGCGGTAAGGCGTTGATACAACGGTTCGAAGGTGACGGCGCGGACATCGGCTTTCGCACTTACGGCCTCGACCTTGCCCACAAGCATGTGCCCGAAATGCAGGTTCAAGCCGGCCTTGCCTACGCGCCCATCTTCGCACCCGCCGTCGTTCGCGCCTTTCGCGGGATGATCGTCGAGGTGCCTTTGCCGTTGTTCGCGATGCCAAAGACTGGCAGCGCAGATGCATTGCGCGCCGCGCTCGCTGCGCATTATGCGGAGTCACCAGTGGTTACTGTACATACCGAAGCCGCACCATCCGAATTGCTGATGCACGCCGACCAAGCGCCGTCCGACCGGCTTGACCTTTATGTGCTGGCGTCGCCCGACGGCTCGCAAGTGCGGTTGCTGGCGATGCTCGACAATCTCGGCAAGGGCGCAAGCGGCGCAGCGGTGCAGAACCTAAACATCATGGCGGGTTTGGACGAGACGGCTGGGTTGCGGTTGTAACCCGATCTCAACCAAACACCTCTGACGCGTTCAGGTGTCTCAATGCCTGTGCCCCAAAGCCTTAATAAGGCGGCTGATCAAAGCCCTTGGGGCTCTTGGTAAAAATTTCGCAGCCGTCTTCGGTGATGCCGATGCTATGTTCGAACTGTGCGCTCAACGAACGATCCCGCGTTACCGCCGTCCAGCCATCGTCGAGGACTTTGCCTGCGGCCTTGCCGATGTTGATCATGGGCTCAATCGTAAAGATCATGCCAGGACGGATTTCTGGGCCAGTGCCGGGGCGGCCGACATGGACGATTTCGGGGGCGTCGTGGAATAATTGACCCAAGCCATGCCCACAAAAATCGCGAACCACACCATAACGGTGCTTTTCGGCGTGGGTTTGGATTGCATAGCCAATATCGCCGACACGGTTGCCGGGCTTGGCGGCTTCAATACCGAGCATGAGGCATTCATAAGTCAAATCGACCAAGCGCTTGGCCTTCACCGGCACATCGCCGACCAAGAACATGCGGCTGGTGTCGCCATGCCATCCGCCCAATTGCGGCGTGACGTCGATGTTGACGATGTCGCCATCCTTCAATTTCTTATCTGACGGAATACCGTGGCAAATGACATGGTTGATCGAAATACAGCAGCTATGCGTATAGCCGCGATAGCCCAAGGTAGCAGGGACTGCGCCGCCGCGCATCGTCATCTCGCGCACAATGTCATCAAGTTCTTCTGTACTTACGCCGGGCACGGCATGCGGCACCAATGCGTCGAGGATTTCTGCGGCAAGGCGTCCGGCCTTGCGCATACCGTCAAAGCCCTCTGACCCGTGCAATTTGATAGTCCCGTCGCGGGCCTGCATCGCCTCTTCGGGCGTAACGCGTACATATTGTTCCATGCAGCCGATATAAGGCAATATTCCGCACTTTGCGAGAGGGTGAATTATGCTATCGCGTGCCTATGACAGAATCTCGCATCTACACCGCCGCCCTTGTTATCATTGGCGATGAAATCCTTTCTGGCCGGACACAGGATAAAAATGTCAGCCAAATTGCCCTTTGGCTGAATATTCAAGGTATTCGCCTAAAAGAAGTGCGCGTTGTCCCTGATGTTGAGGAATCGATTGTTGAGGCCGTGAACGCGCTTCGCGCGCGCAACGATTATTTGTTCACGACAGGCGGCATCGGCCCGACCCACGATGACATCACGGTGGACGCAATTGCGGCTGCATTGGGCGTAGAGGTTGTCATTCACCCCGAGGCAAGCGCAGTGCTGCATGCATATTATGAAACGCGTGGCGGCATCAATCCGGGTCGTTTGCGCATGGCGCGTGTGCCCGAGGGCGCTGAACTTATTCCCAACAAAATGTCGGGCGCGCCGGGGATCCGGCACGGCAACATCTTTATCATGGCCGGTGTTCCGCATATCACGGCTGGCATGTTGGACGCATTGACAGGCACGCTTGAAGGCGGTGCGCCCTTGTTGTCCCAACAAATCGGCTGCTGGGTCGCCGAAAGCGAAGTTGCCAAATTGCTTGGTGATACCGAAAAGCACCATGAAGGGTGCCAGATCGGTAGCTATCCGTTTTTCCGTGAAGGTAAGGTCGGCGCGAACTTTGTGGTGCGCACCACCGATGCGCATAAATTGGCAGAATGCGTCGAGGCGTTGCAACTTGGCCTACGCGGCTTGGGTTATGATACTGTCGATGGTGGAATTTAAGCCGAGTTTGTCGTCTCGTTCATGTGCGGTCAAGCTGCACGTCCCTTATGAGGAGTGACATGCGCACATTCTCCAATGCCCTCGCTTTTGCGGCCCTGCTGCTCTCTACACCCGCTTTTGCGCAAGCTGCGCCTGCCGCAACCAAGGTGGGCAAGCCTGCTAAGCAGCCCTGGTTGTATGAAGGCAGCGATGTCCCTGTCGATGACACATGGACCTTCGGCGTGCTGCCCAACGGTGTGCGCTACGCGGTAAAAAAGAATGACGTTCCGGCGGGGCAAGTCTCCATCCGCGTGCGGATTGATGCGGGTGCATTGCATGAGAATAACGACGAGCAAGGCTTTGCCCATCTCATCGAGCATTTGTCGTTCCGCGGTTCGACCTTTGTCCCCGATGGCGAAGCAAAGCGCATTTGGCAAAGGTTCGGGGTAACCTTCGGCAGCGACAGCAATGCCCAAACGACGCCGACGCAGACGGTTTACAAGCTTGATTTGCCGAACGCGACACCCGAAAAACTCGATGAGTCAGTTAAAATCATTTCCGGCATGATCCGCAATCCGCGAATTTCGCCAACAGCGCTGAATGCCGAGCGCGCCATTGTTCTGGCCGAATTGCGGGAAAATAGCGGTGCGCAGATGATTTACAGCGATGCTCTGCGCCAACATGCGTTTCAGGGACAGCGGCTGGCGAACCGCTCTACTATCGGAACGCCAGAAACGCTGCAGGCGTCAGATGCCATTCGACTGAGTGCCTTTCATGACCGCTGGTATCGCCCCGAAAATGCCGTCGTGGTGATGGCTGGCGACATGGAGCCAGCACAGCTTGCAAATCTGGTGCAGAAATATTTCAACGATTGGAAGGGCGTTGGCCCTCGCGCGCCCGAACCTCCGTTTGGCGATCCTTCACCGCAAGGCACACCTGTACGGGTGTTGATTGAGCCTACATTGCCGACGACGGTCAGCATTGCGTATTTGCGTCCTTGGCGCAAAGTGAACGACACCATTGTGTATAATGAGCAGTTGCTGGTCGACGCATTGGCGCTTCAGATCGTTAACCGCCGGCTTGAGGTGCAAGCGCGTAATGGCGGAAATTATCTGTTCGCCCAAATCGCACAGGAAGACATTTCGCGTACCGCAGATACGACATTGGTGTCGCTCACCCCCATTGGCGACAAATGGGAGGCGGCAACGCGCGACGTTCGCGCCATCATTGCGGACGCGACAACCACTGCGCCCTCGGTCGCGGACATTGACCGCGAGAAAACCTTGTTCGGTAATGCGCTTCGTACGATGTTGGACAGCTATCCCTTTGAAGCTGCGGCGAAACAGGCCGATGATATCGTGAATGCCGTCGACATTCGGGAGACAGTTGCTGCCCCAAAAACGGTCGTTCAAGTCTATGAGGGCATGAAGGGCAAGTTCACGCCCCAAAGGCTGCTGGCATCAACCCGGAACCTATTCATGGCCGACGTGACGCGGCTCATGCTATCTTCGCCTAGTTCCGTCCCCAACGCAGATAATCGCGCGCTAGCTGCGTTAAATGCGTCGGTCACTGCCAATAAAACGGCGCGATTGTCGGAAAACATGCTTGGCTTTGCGGCGCTGCCAAAATTGGGTGCGCCGGGGAAATTGGTAACTGAAGATACTGTTTCGCGGTTGCAGATGACCCGGCTTGAGCTGTCCAACGGTGTACGCGCATTGCTATATCCGAATAAGGCGGAGAGCGGTCAAATCCGAGTGCTCGTGCGTTTTGGCCATGGCTATCAGGCTGTGAATCCAGATCAGGGCGGGTTGCTATGGGCTGGGCCATTGGTCATGCCAGAAAATGGCATCGGTAAAATTAAGCGTACGGAAATTGATCAGATGGTCAATGGACGGCGGATTGAACTAAACTTTTCGGTCGACAATAGTGCTTTTCAATTTGCCGCAAATACGCGGCCGGATGACCTTGCCGACCAACTTACCCTGATTGCGACGAAGCTGGAGCATCCGGGCTGGGATGCCGCTCCGGTTGAACGTGCCAAGGCGCTGGCAACATCGGGCTATGCAAGCTTTGAAATGTCGGCAACGTCCGTGTTGCAACGCGATCTGGAGTATCTGCTGCACAACAAAGACGCGCGATGGAAGGCCGCTACCCCGGCTGAAGTTGCCAAAATCGATGCAGCTAAATTTGAATCTTTCTGGAAACCCTTAATGTCGCAAGGCCCAATCGAGGTCATGCTCTTTGGGGACTTTGACAAGGCCGCTGCGGTGTCGGCGCTTGAAAAAAGCTTTGGCGCAATGGCGCCGCGTGCGGAATTGGCAGTTTCAGCAGCGGCGCGTGATATGCATTTTCCAGCGCCAAGTTCGACCCCAGTGCGATTGACGCACCGCGGCGCTTCCGATCAGGCGGCGGCCATCGTGGCGTGGCCGACGGGTGGCGGCATAAACGGCATTAGCGAAGGCCGGCAGTTGGAAACATTGGCGGCGATATTCCGTGATCGGCTGTTCGAAAAATTCCGCGCCGAACAAGCGGCGAGTTACAGCCCTGACATGGCCGCCAATTGGCCAGTCGACTTTAATAGCGGCGGGTATCTCATGGCATATGCGCAGGTAAAACCTGCTGACGTTGAGCGCTTCTTTGCCTTTGCGGATGCTGTTGCGGAAGACCTTATCGCGTATCCCGTTAGCGCCGATGAACTGCAACGTGCTGTAGAGCCGACTAAGCAAGCGATTGAGCGTGCCGCGTCCGGCAATACATTTTGGCTAAATCAGCTCAAGGGCGCCACATATGATCCCGAACGGTTTGTGGCGTTGGGTAAGCTCTACAGCGACTACAACAGCGTAACGCCGGCCATGTTGCAAACTCTGGCGAAACGCTATTTTGTGAAGGACAAGGCTTGGAAACTTGTCGTAGCACCGCAACAGGGTCTTGGAGCCGTGACCGAAGCCCGCTGATATCAAAGCAAATAGCGGCTTACGTCAAAGCACATATTTCGACAGGTCAGTGTCCTTGGCGATGCCGGAAAGCTGCTTACTGACATAAGCGGCGTCGATCTTGAGCGTTTCACCTTTACGGTCCTCGGCATCAAAACTGATGTCTTCAAGCAGCTTTTCCATCACGGTTTGCAATCGCCTTGCACCGATATTCTCCACCGTCGAATTCACGTCGAACGCAATGCGCGCGATCGCGTCGATGGCATCATCAGTGAATTCCAGCGTAACCTCTTCGGTGGCCAACAATGCCTTATACTGCGTCGGCAAATTGGCCCGGGTTTCCGAGAGAATACGAACGAAGTCGGCATGCTCCAACGCGCGCAGTTCAACGCGGATGGGCAAGCGGCCCTGTAATTCAGGCAGCATATCGCTTGGCTTGGAGATGTGGAACGCACCAGACGCAATGAACAACACATGGTCGGTTTTCATCGGGCCATATTTGGTGGCGACAGTTGTGCCTTCAATCAATGGCAGCAGGTCGCGCTGAACGCCTTCGCGGCTGACGGAGCCTCCGCCCCGCGCGTCCGACACAGCAATCTTATCAATTTCGTCAAGAAATACGATGCCATTGGCTTCCGCGTCGGCAAGTGCCACGCGGTTGACGTCATCTTGGTCTAGGCGCTTTTCTGATTCTTCTTCGACCAGCTTGGTCCAAGCATCGGGTACTTTCATCTTGCGGCGTTTCAGATTGTCCTTGCCAAAGGCTTTACCCATCATTTCGCCAATATTGATCATGCCGACATTGCCGCCCATGCCTGGAATTTCCATGGGCATGTTGGGGGCATCGGAAACTTCAATTTCGATTTCCACTTCATCCATATGACGGTCGCGGATTCGTTGACGGAATGCTTCGCGTGTGGCTTCGCTGGCGGTATCACCTGCCAGCGTTTTTAATATCCGTTCCATTGCTGCGGCTTCTGCGGCTTCACGCACAACTTCGCGGCGGCGTTCTTTTTCAAGGCGCACGGCTTCTTCGGCCAAATCGCGTGCAATTTGTTCTACATCGCGTCCGACATAGCCTACTTCGGTGAATTTGGTGGCCTCCACCTTGATGAAAGGCGCATCGGCAAGTTTTGCCAGACGGCGGGAAATTTCGGTCTTGCCGCAACCCGTGGGGCCAATCATCAGGATGTTTTTCGGCGTCACCTCGTCACGCAAATCAGCACCAAGGCGTTGGCGGCGCCAACGGTTGCGCAGTGCAACCGCGACGGCACGCTTTGCGTCTGCTTGGCCAATGATGTGTTCGTCGAGTGCAGCCACAATGGCTTTTGGGGTGAGTGCGTTTTTCATTACTGCCTAGATGGGAAGTTGCAGTTGGCGTTCAAGTGACCGGAACGTTATTGCGCGCTTGCCAGCGTCTCGACGGTCAGCTGGTCGTTGGTATAGACGCAGATTTCCGCCGCAATCTTCATCGCATGCCGCGCCATTTTCTCGGCGTCTGCCTCATAATCGGCGAGCGCGCGGGCGGCTGACAAAGCATAATTACCACCCGACCCAATGGCAGCAATGCCGTCATTCGGTTCCAGCACATCGCCATTGCCAGTGAGGATCAACGTCACGTCCTTATCCGCAACGATCATCATTGCTTCCAAGTTGCGCAGATATTTGTCGGTACGCCAATCCTTCGCCAGTTCGACCGCAGCGCGCATCAATTGCCCGCGATGCTGCTCAAGCTTGCGTTCCAACCGCTCAAACAGGGTAAACGCATCGGCAGTCGCACCTGCGAAACCGCCGATAACTGAACCATCGTGCAATTGCCGAACCTTCTTGGCATTTGGCTTCATAACCGTCTGGCCCATGGATACCTGACCGTCGCCAGCAATGACGACTTTGCCGTTTTTGCGGACAGATAGGATGGTGGTGCCGTACCAGGTCACCGGATTTGCGTGAGAATGTGTTTCCATGGCAACGGATATGGGAAACATCCGCACAAAGCGCAAGTGAGCGCTTATGCGGTCTGAATATCCGTCAGGCGCCGTTCCCAAGCGAGTGCGTGTTGGACGATCTGGTCCAAGTCATCATATTGCGGCTTCCAACCAAAATGCTGCTTAATGGCTGTATTGTCGGAAATAAGTGCATCTGGATCGCCGGCTCTGCGGCCTTCCATCTTGCGGTCCAGTTTATTGTTGGTCACGCGATCTACGGCATCGAGTACTTGCATGACCGAATAGCCATGGCCGTATCCGCAATTAAGTGTGTGGCTGCGGTCTGGATCAGCCACGAGCGCCTCAAGCGCAATTACATGCGCCGATGCAAGGTCGCTGACATGAATATAATCGCGCACGCCGGTTCCATCTTCGGTGGCGTAATCGGTGCCGAATATACTGACGCTTGCGCGTTTGCCCAAAGCCGCTTCCACCGCGATTTTCAGCAAATGGGTGGCGCCAACGGTCGACTGGCCCGTCCTGCAATGCGGGTCCGCGCCAGCAACGTTGAAATAGCGCAAGGCGCAATAATTGAAATCATGCGCTGCGGCGACATCGCGCAACATCATTTCGGTCATCAGCTTTGACGTCCCGTAGGGGTTGATGGGCACAGTTGGCATGTCTTCACGCACTGGGCTCGATTCGGGGATGCCGTAGGTTGCAGCAGTGGACGAAAATATCATATGCCGAACGCCGCCGGTAACGGCCGACTGAATAAGGCTTCTGCTTTTTGCGGTGTTATTGTTGTAATATTTTAGCGGGTTTTCAACTGACTCCGGCACGACAACTGATCCAGCGAAGTGCAAGATGGCGTCAATATTCTGCTCGCTGATGATTTTCTGCACCAGTTCGCCGTCGCTGATGTCGCCTTCATAGAAAGTCGCTTCATCTGCAATTGCCCAGCGAAAGCCCGTCACAAGGTTATCAATAACGATTGGTCGATGCCCAGCATCCAGGAGGGCCAGCACCGCATGGCTACCAATATATCCCGCACCGCCCGTAACCAGCACATTAAACTTCTTAGTCATTGATTTTTTCCGTATCAAAGGCTGTCGCTATACCGTCGATGACAGCAATAGCAGCGATAGATAATTTACTGAAACACATCATTGGTTTTCTTAATTACTCCATGATATCAGTCTGGTAATGGGTCCGTGCAATGTTGCGGGGCGTTTTCAAGTATGAAGCCTTGCTGTTAGACAGATTATCAATATTTCTGTGCATGTTGCATATTTCTTAGATAGCTGGGAGGGCATTGAAAATGCATTCAAAAAATTCACGAGCTATAAGATTCCACAAAAATAGGCGTAACGTTTTATGCGGATAGCCTTGCATCAAATGACCAGCGGCATTGATCCGGAGCGTAATGTTTTGGCCATGGTCAATGCTATCACGCGGTCTGCCGAAGCGGGGGCCGCGATGTATTTCGCACCCGAAATGTCTATAATGATTGATCGCGACCGGGTTCGCGCGCGGCCGCATTTGGCAGCCGAAGCGCACATGGCGGCGTTGGCGAGATTATCCGACTGCGCATCGCAATATGGAATATGGTTGCATCTTGGGTCGATACCCGTTGTCCATGAAAATGGTCAAAAGCTTGCAAACCGCACCATCATCATTGGCGCAGATGGCAAGATTAAGGCCCGATACGACAAGATGCACTTGTTTGATGTCAATTTGGACACGGGGGAATCTTGGAAGGAATCCGCGGCCTATGCCGGTGGAGACCAGCCCGTGGTCATCCATACTCCGCTTGGCCTCATGGGCCTTGCAATCTGCTATGACATGAGATTTCCTGATCTGTTTAGCGCCTATGCCAAATCCTACGTGGATATCATTACCTTGCCTTCGGCGTTCACGGTACCCACCGGCCAGGCGCATTGGCATAGTATTTTGAGGGCGCGGGCCATTGAAAGCGAAGCATTTGTGATCGCCGCAGCCCAATGCGGGCTCCATGAAGATGGCCGCCAAACCTATGGACACTCGCTGGTCGTTGATCCGTGGGGAAAAATAGTCCTTGATATGGGTGCAACCCCTAATCTTGCGTTTGTGGATCTGGATATGGGTACAATCGCTGAGGTCCGAAAGCAGATCCCAGTTCATGTGAACCGTCGTATAATCCCGACCCCCTTTATCGCTGGCTAAAACAAGGCTACGGGGCCGCGGATGGATTGGATTGAAAAATTTGCCTGGCAGGACCATTTTTGGACCGCCGCCGCGCTTTTGTCGGCATCAATGGTGTTGGTCAGCAGCCTTGCGGATCGCCGCCGCCATAAACGCGTCAATATCGAAGATGTCGGCTTCGTCCCTTGGCCGATTATAACTTTGCTTTCCGTACTCGGCACCGTTTTGGCTGCGGCGCTGGCTATTAAAGGGCTTTAACCCAAGCAGGCTTCTAAAAATGGCTGGTCGAAACCAAATTGCCGTGCCTTTTCGAGAGTGTATGGCCGGACGCCGCCTGCGACCCATTCGCCGTGGATTTTGCCGTCTGCATCTTCTTCGCCATATTCAAATTTGAATAGATCCTGGGTAACAATAACGTCACCTTCCATGCCAATTACTTCAGTGATCTGCGTCGTTCGGCGTGAACCGTCGCGCAGACGTTTTACCTGCACGATGAGATCGACGGATTCAGCTATCTGTCTTGAAATGGCTTCCTTCGGTATCTTGATGTCGCCCATGAGGATCATGTTTTCCATGCGCCCAAGACATTCGCGCGGATTGTTGGCGTGCAGCGTACACATGGATCCATCATGGCCAGTGTTCATGGCGGCAAGCAAATCGAAACACTCCGCGACGCGAATTTCGCCCAAAATGATGCGGTCTGGTCGCATACGCAGGGCGTTCTTCACAAGGTCGCCGATCGTAATCGCACCATCGCCTTCAAGATTTGGTGGGCGTGTTTCAAGCGGTAACCAATGTGGTTGCTGAAGCCGAAGTTCGGCGGCGTCTTCGATCGTTAATACGCGCTCGCCAGGATCAATCATCTTGGACAGGGCGTTGAGCATGGTGGTTTTTCCTGAACCGGTGCCGCCCGAAATGACGATGTTCATCCGGCTCGCGCCCGCAATTTTGAGCGCAGTCGCCATGGCTTCGTTCATGGAACCAAAGCCCTTTAACATATCAATGGTAATCGGCTTTTCGGAGAATTTACGAATGGAGATAGCGGTTCCGCGCAGTGACAAGGGCGGCACAATGACGTTGACGCGACTGCCGTCTTTTAGGCGCGCATCGGCAAGCGGGGTGGTCTGGTCGACGCGGCGACCCACTTGATTGACGATCCGCTGTGCAATCTGAAATAAATGTTCTTCATCGCGAAACTGAATCGGCGCGATTTGCAGCTTACCCTTTTTTTCGATGTACGTCTGAAGCGGGCCGTTGACCATGATATCGGTGATATCCGGGTCGCTTAGTAATTCCTCAAGCGGCCCAAATCCCAGTAACTCGTCGACCAGAACCTTTTCCAGTGCAAATTGCTCGCGCCGGTTCAGGGTAAGTTTAAGTTCTGCCAGAACCTCAAGAATGACTGGCCGGAATTCCTCTGTCAGCTCTTCTTTGTTTAGCGAAGCTGCGGCCTCGGGGTCCACACGCTCAAGCAAGCGCGGAAGCACCTGTTCCTTGATCTTATGGACCGAAGCTTCGAAGCCCTGCGGGCCGTCATCAATAGGCGCAGCGTTGTTCGCGCGATCAGACAGACGGCTCATAGCCTCCTGCATCGACGTTTGTGGAATTATAGCATTGCCCGACAGATCTACCGTTTCAAGTGTTGGAAATTGTGCGCCGCTGCCAGCAGGCTGCATGTAATCGGGTTGCGGCTGCAAAACAGGCTGTTGTTGGGCAGCTACCATTCCGCTACCCCGCATAGGGCGGGCCACGCCAAATGATGGACGTCCCACAGATAAGCCTGATTTTTTTCCAAATGCGTTCACGCTAACATGCTCCGATAGCCCTTGGTCGTCACCACATTGCTGCTATCTGGAAATGGTGAATAAAATAGTAATGGTGATATCGTTTATTACCCCCAGGCCATGGTTTCTGAAGCTTTCTATTCCGACAAAACCTAACTAAGTGGATGCAGCAAAAAGGGAATTGTACGTGTTGTCATCTTCGGCCCGGTCGGGCCTTTTTTATGCACTTTGTGGTTTTGCATTGCTGACCTTGGGGGATGCGATCATTAAAACAATCGCCGGCGCGTGGCCAGGAACCGCGGTAGCCGCGCTGCGGTACGCGGTGGGTGCTTTAGGCCTTGGTACTTTGCTTTTCGTCAAGCAAGGACGGCAGGGCTTTGCGATTCCCATGCCGAAATTTCAGCTTCTGCGAGGGTTTGCTGTTGCAACGGCGACCATTTGTTTCTTTTCATCGATTTTCCTGATGCCACTGGCGGAGGCTACGGCCATCGGTTTTACGAGCCCCATAATTACCGCCGTTTTGAGCTTTATCATCCTGCATGAGCGGACGAATGCCACAAAGTGGTTGGCCACTATTATTGCATTTGGCGGTGTGCTGTTGATCATGCGACCGAATGTAGAAGAGCTTGGCTGGGCTGCTTTACTTCCGCTGGCCTCGGCATTTGCCATGGCGTTGGTGATGATCGGAAACCGCAAGGTGGCTGGTGCCGGAACGCCTCTACTCATGCAGTTTCTTGTGGCCTCGGTCGCCGCTCCAGTGATTATCACCGCGGCCGTTGCGGGCCATTTTTCCGGGATCCCTGCGCTGCACGTTGGCGTTCCCGACTGGACAATCATTGCGCGCTGCTGTGTTGTGGCCATAACCGCAAGTTTTGGGCATTGGCTGATTTTTATGGGTACGATGCGCGCATCGGCCGCAGAAATCGCTCCGATGTCATATGTTCAATTGTTGATTGCGCTGGTCGTTGGCATTCTTGTTTTTGGCGACTGGCCGGATGTTACGTCCCTCCTTGGGTCAGGTATCATAATCGCTAGTGGCCTCCTTTTGCTGCGCAAATCGCGCTAAATCCTGCGTCAGCACTGACGTAACAAATTAGCAAAAGACTTGGCCAAAACGGGCTGCTATCGCACCGTCATGTCTGATCAAAAGCATCTCTACCTCGTTGACGGCTCCGCCTATATTTTCCGGGCCTATCACCGGCTGCCGCCGCTCACCAACAAGCATGGTGAACCCGTTGGTGCAGTCTATGGCTATACCACGATGTTGTGGAAGTTGGCGGATGACCTCAACCAAGCTGATGGTCCAACGCACATGGCGGTGGTGCTGGATAAATCCAGCCAGACCTTCCGCAACCGCATTTACGACCAGTATAAGGCGCATCGTCCCGACCCGCCGGAAGACCTAAAGCCGCAATTTCCCATGATCCGCGATGCAACGCGCGCGTTTTCGTTGCCGTTGATCGAAGAGGATGATGTCGAAGCCGATGACATGATCGCAAGCTACGCCAAGGCTGCATGTGCCGCAGGCTGGCATGTCACCATCATCAGCAGCGATAAGGACCTGATGCAGCTTGTGGAACCCTGCATCGACATGTTCGACACCATGAAAAACGAACGAATCCGCGCCGAAGAAGTGCATGAAAAATTTGGTGTTGGCCCGGAAAAGGTTGGCGATGTGCTCGCGCTCATGGGCGATAGCGTAGATAATGTGCCGGGCGTACCGGGCGTTGGCCCAAAGACCGCGACCAAGCTGATTCAGGAATTTGGCGATCTGGAAAGCGTCTTGGCCGCGGCACCCGACATGAAGCCATCCAAAATGCGCGATAACCTCATCGAGCATGCAGACAAGGCTCGGCTGTCTAAAGTTTTGGTCACGTTGAAAGAAGACTGCCCGCTGCCGATTGCCATTGAAGACATGGTTTTGGGTGCGATTCCGGAAGAGCCTTTGGCCGAATTTTTACAGCATCACGGGTTTAATTCCCTGCTGAAGCGCATTGGGCATGTTGCGAACACCGCCGCTGCCAACAAGGCGATTGCGGGCAACCCCAAGGCGACGAACGCCGGCGACGGCACCGAACGTGCGCCGGTAACAGGGGCGTCGGCTGTGCCTGCGCCGATGCCAAAGATCGACGTTTCGGCTTATGAATGCGTGACAGACATATCGCGGCTGGACCATTGGATCACCCGCGCCCGCGAAACCGGCACGCTTGGCTTTGACACCGAAACCGACAGCTTGCAGGCGGCGAGTGCGAACCTCGTTGGTCTAAGCCTCGCAGTAGCGCCCGGTGAAGCCTGTTATGTTCCGCTGGCGCATGGCGGGACCGATATGTTTGCCGAAAAGCCGGTGCAAATCCCTATGGAGGCGGCGCTAGCCAAATTACGTCCGCTCCTGAGCGATCCAAGCGTTCTGAAAATCGGCCAGAATTTGAAATATGATATGTCGGTGGTTGCGCGATATGATGTTCAAATTGCCCCATATGACGATACTATGGTGATGAGCTTTGCACTGGACGCAGGGCGTCAGTTGCATGGTATGGATGAGCTTTCAAAGACGCATCTCGGGCATGAATGCATTTCGTATAAAAGCGTCACTGGCACTGGCAAAAGCCAAATAGGCTTTGCAGCGGTACCGCTGTCGGATGCCACCCGCTACGCAGCAGAAGACGCCGATGTCACATTGCGGCTTTGGTATCATCTCAAACTGCGGCTGAGCCCCGAAAAAGCGACCAGCGTTTATGAACTGGTAGACCGCCCGTTGGTGCCTGTGCTCTCGCAGATGGAATGTGCTGGCATAAAGGTAGACCGCGCCGCCCTTGCGCGCCTGTCGTCCGAATTTGCCACGCAAATGGAAGTGTTGGAAAAGGAAATCCACGGGCTGGCCGGGCAACCTTTTACCATTGGAAGCCCGCAGCAATTGGGCGACATTCTGTTTGGTAAAATGGGCTATAAGGGTGGCAAAAAAGGCAAGTCAGGGCAATATTCGACTGACGTGACGGTGCTTGAGGATCTTGCGGGACAGGGTATCGAGATCGCGCGCAAGGTGCTGGACTGGCGCCAGCTTGCAAAGCTTAAGTCCACCTATACAGACAGCCTGCAGCAGCAGATTGACCCGAAAACAGGTCGCGTACACACGAGCTACAGCCTTGTGGGCGCGCAAACCGGGCGACTGTCGTCAACGGACCCCAATTTGCAGAATATTCCTATTCGAACCGAGACGGGACGTCAGATAAGGGACGCATTTGTCGCGGAACCCGGCAATGTCATATTGTCTGCCGACTATAGCCAGATCGAACTGCGCCTTGCCGCGCATTTTGCCGATGTGGCGCCGTTGCGCGATGCTTTTGAAA
>NZ_JBIKPH010000150.1:0-5419 GCF_044357595.1 Sphingorhabdus sp.
CGGCACTGAGCGAGCGGAAAGTTGAGTTGGTAAAATTAAAAAAGGAACGAGACGCTCTGCGTAACCGTCAGTTATTACTGGATCGGGATAATGTCGACCCCGACTTGGCTGGGGAATTAATGCGCAAGGAATTGAACGTTGTTGCCCCTGATGAGGTTGTCGTTCCACTGAAGTGATATGCCGCGCACAAAAATGAATAGCTATCTACTGCTTTCCGCAACGGAAAAGCGCTTTTCAGACACGGTCATTTTGATTAGGCACTTTGTATGCGCAAATAAAAGTTCCACAAAAGGAAATAATTTTGGCCACCACCCCAGTGAAGAAGACATCATCTAAAAAGGCCAGTGTTAGCGAAGATGCAGGCCGTGCCAACCGCGAGCGTCCGGATGAGCCGAAACCGTATAAAGCGCGCAAGGAAGAGCTTTTGAAGTTCTACCGCGACATGCTTCTTATCCGCCGGTTTGAGGAAAAGGCGGGGCAGCTTTATGGACTTGGTCTTATTGGCGGTTTCTGCCATTTGTATATCGGGCAGGAAGCTGTGGCGATTGGGCTGCAATCCGCGCTAACGCCGGGTAAGGACAGCGTGATAACAGGATATCGCGACCATGGTCACATGCTGGCTTATGGCATAGATCCAAATATCATTATGGCCGAGCTGACAGGCCGCGCAGCTGGCATATCAAAGGGTAAGGGCGGGTCGATGCATATGTTTTCGACGGCGCACAAATTTTACGGCGGACATGGCATTGTTGGCGCGCAGGTGTCACTGGGTGCGGGCCTTGCCTTTGGGCATAAATATGCGAACGATGGCGGTGTGTGCCTTGCCTATTTCGGTGATGGTGCATCCAATCAGGGGCAGGTGTACGAAAGCTTCAACATGGCCGAGCTTTGGAAGCTGCCTATCATTTTCGTGATTGAAAATAACCAATATGCGATGGGAACAAGCGTCAACCGTGCGTCATCGGAAGATCAACTTTACCGCCGAGGTGAAAGCTTCCGCATTCCCGGTATTCAGGTAGACGGCATGGATGTGCTTGCGGTCCGAGGTGCAGCAGAGGTTGCGCTGGATTGGGTACGTAGCGGCAAGGGGCCTGTATTGTTGGAAATGAAAACCTACCGTTATCGGGGGCATTCCATGTCCGACCCTGCCAAGTACCGCAGCCGCGACGAGGTCCAGTCCGTGCGCGACAACAGCGACCCGATCGAAGGCTGCAAGGCGTATCTCACTGAGATGGGTGTCGGCGAAGACGCGCTAAAGGTGATCGAAAAAGAAATCCGGACAATCGTAAACGAAGCTGCGGACTTTGCCGAGACGTCACCGGAGCCCAATCTTTCCGAACTCTATACCGACGTTCTGGTGGAGCAATATTGATGGCAATCGAACTAAAGATGCCCGCGCTTTCGCCAACGATGGAAGAAGGCACTTTGGCCAAATGGTTGGTCAAAGAAGGCGACAGTGTGAAGTCAGGCGATATTCTTGCTGAAATTGAAACCGATAAGGCTACGATGGAGTTTGAAGCGGTCGATGAGGGCATTATTTCGTCGATTACGGTTGCTGAGGGCACGGATGGCGTAAAGGTTGGTGCGGTCATTGCGCTGATTTTAAGCGAAGATGAGGAGCAGGCGCTTTTTGCGGCGTCAAAAGTGAACGCCAAGGCTGACCCTGCGCCGGTAAGACAGCCTGACGAGACACCGGCTACGGTAACGCACAAGCCCGACCCAATCGTTTCCAATGGTAATATGCAATGGGTAACTTTGCGTGAAGCATTGCGCGATGCCATGGCAGAGGAAATGCGCCGCGATGACCGCGTGTTTGTCATGGGTGAGGAAGTCGCCGAGTATCAGGGCGCGTATAAAGTCACACAGGGGCTACTTGACGAATTCGGCGCACGCCGCGTCATCGATACGCCCATTACCGAATATGGTTTTGCAGGCATAGGCACTGGCGCCGCGATGGGCGGCTTGAGACCAATCATCGAATTTATGACCTTCAATTTCGCCATGCAGGCGATTGACCACATCATCAATTCTGCTGCGAAGACCAATTATATGTCGGGTGGACAAATGCGCTGCCCCATCGTTTTTCGCGGTCCAAATGGTGCGGCGGCGCGTGTTGGCGCGCAGCATAGCCAGAACTACGTGCCTTGGTACGCCAGTGTTCCGGGGCTTATTGTCATTGCACCTTATGATGCGGCGGACGCGAAAGGTCTTTTGAAAGCAGCTATCCGTTGCGAGGACCCTGTGGTCTTTCTGGAAAATGAGTTGCTCTATGGCCGGACTTACGAGGTTCCGGCGGGGAATGATCATGTCGTACCAATCGGCAAAGCCCGGATTATGCGCGAGGGAAGCGACGTAACGATCGTAAGTTATTCCATCGGTGTCGGCCTGTCACTTGAAGCAGCAGCCAAACTGGAAGAAGAGGGCATAAGCGCTGAGGTCATCGACTTGCGCACTATCCGCCCATTGGACAAGGCCACAATATTGGCAAGCTTGGCAAAAACCAACCGGTTGGTTGTGGCGGAAGAGGGCTGGCCTGTGTGCTCGGTCGGAAGCGAAATATTGGCGATATGTATGGAGGAAGGCTTCGACGATTTGGATGCGCCTGTAATGCGGATCACGAACGAAGATGTGCCGATGCCTTACGCGGCGAACCTGGAAAAAATGGCGTTGATTAATGCCGACAAGATTGCGGCTGGTGTACGGAAAACTGTGGGCATTTAACTCGCGGCATAATGCCACGGAGGGCTTGGCATCGGTACATTTGGTCACGGGGGTTGTCTCCAGAGATGCACATGCGATTTATATCGTTTTTGTCCGTCAAGAATTCTTAAGATTAAAGAAGAATGATTTTTATAATATTAACAAACACTTCTTGATACATGAAGTTACAACCTTATGACTGATGCCAGTTTGGAAATTCTCCCTCCAACTCGTTTGGCTATCGCGTATGTGCCGGCTCATCTCCGGCCCGCGCTCACATTGTTGCTGCAGATGGACATGCGTTTTGGTGATATCGTGCGGACAGCACGGGAGCCTATGATCGCGCAAATTAAGATGGCTTGGTGGCGTGAAGCATTAACCGAAGCGGTGGATTTGCGCCCGAAGGGGGAGCCGTTATTGCAAGCGCTTACCGCGGTTGGGGGCGTCATTCCACTGTCCGCGCTTGAGGCGCTGGTGTCCGCATGGGAGGAATTGTTGGGCAGCGATGAATGGAGCCAAGCTGTAACGGACACGCATGCCCAGTTGCGCGCTGAAGCGATATTCCAGACGTACGCAAATTGGGTGGGGAGTGCGCAGGAGGTTAGGCCTATCGGGCGGCTATGGGCTATCGAGACTTTACGAACGGCCTTTCCGCAACGCGTTGCCGAAAGCATTTCTGCCCCACTTGCTGTGTTACCAAAGGCGCGCGCATTGCGGCCTTTAACTATACTTACACTGTCCGTGCAAACCGCATCGGGTCCGCGTTTGGTCTGGCATGCTTTAACGGGTCTTTAGGATTATGGCTCTTTAGCTGGACATCAGTTAGGGAGGCACATGCAATGCAACGGGCGGTGATAGGCGGTGTGGCAGCTTTGTTGATGGTTGGGGTAGGGCTTGTTTTGGCAAACCGCAGCAAATCAGGAACCGGTTATACCCGCGCCGCCGCCGCCAGCCATTATTTCGGACGCGCTTCCCGAAGCTGCGGCAAACGCGCCAGCTTATGGTCCCGCGCCTCCAACACCGCCTGAAGCGCCGAAGGCGAGCCGTGAAGAGGTGCACTTCAATCGCTATGATCGCAACAGAGACGAGCTGGTTTCGCGGCTTGAGATGATGGGCAGCCGAACCAAGGCGTTTAAGGCGCTGGATACCGATGGCAACTATCTGCTGACGTTTGAAGAATGGGCTGCTGCGACCGGGCAACGCTTTGCCGACGCAGATAGAAACAAGGACCAGTTACTTACCCGTAAGGAGTTTGCGCAAATGCCTCCCAAGTTGGTCGCTAAACCAGGGTGCCATTGTTAAGCCGCTATCGCTTGGGCTGAGATCCACGCGTTCAAGTCGGTACGGGCCCTGCCAGTCATCGCCGCTTTGCGTGACTTCTTGTGCACTTTATCCTCGAGCGGCGCGAACAAGCCGAAGTTAATGTTCATTGGCTGATAATCATCGGCCATGGCATCGCCGGTGATATGGCCAAGCAAGGCGCCGAGTGCCGTCGTAGAAGGCGGCGCAGTGACCGTGCGACCCGCAAGCTCAGCGGCTGTCATGATGCCGGCCATAAGGCCGACGGCGCTGCTTTCGACATAGCCCTCGCAGCCGGTAATCTGGCCTGCAAAGCGGATATGCAGCGCAGACTTCAACCGCAACTGGCGATCAAGCAAGATGGGTGACCGAATGAAGGTATTGCGATGTAAGCCGCCAAGTCGTGCAAATTCTGCATTTTGAAGGCCTGGTATTGTACGCAGAAGATCAACCTGCGCACCATATTTCATCTTCGTCTGAAACCCGACCATGTTCCACAGCGTGCCCTGCTTATTATCCTGCCGCAGTTGCACGACTGCGTGCGCCCAGCGGCCTGTTCTCGGATTATCCAGACCCACAGGCTTCATGGGGCCAAAGCGCAATGTGTCTAACCCGCGTGAGGCCATCACCTCAATCGGCATGCAGCCTTCGAAATACGGGGTGTTGGTTTCCCATTCCTTGAACTCGGCCTTGTCAGAATCGAGTAAGCCTTGGTGAAAGGCGCGATATTGTGCCTCGTCCATGGGGCAGTTGATATAATCCTTACCTTCGCCCTTGTCCCAACGCGATGCATACCACGCGATGTCCATGTCGATGCTGTCATGATAAATAATCGGCGCAATCGCATCGAAGAAGGCCAAGCGGTCTTCGCCCGTTTTAGCCATGATGCTTTCGGCAAGATTTGTCGCGGTCAGGGGGCCCGTGGCAATTATGACGGGGCGGTCCGTTGGGATAACGTCAACCCGCTCGCGTACAATTTCAATATTATCATTATTTTCAAGATGCTTGGTTACGGTTTCTGAGAAAACATCACGATCAACAGCCAGTGCAGAACCCGCAGGAACCTTAGCGACCTCAGCCGCTTGCATGATAAGCGATCCCAAGTCGCGCATTTCCTGATGCAGAAGGCCAACGGCGTTGTTTTCGGCATCGTCCGAACGGAAGCTGTTGGAACATACCAATTCAGCCAGGCCATCGGTTTGGTGTGCTGGCGTCATTTCCCCCGTTCCACGCATTTCAGACAGTTTTACGCGCACGCCGCGCTGGGCGAGTTGCCACGCAGCTTCACAGCCAGCAAGGCCGCCACCGATAATCTGGACATCAAAATTTTTGCTCATTCGGCGCGGCTATCAAAAATCTTTGGCGCTGCACAGGCAAAAGCGCCAAGATGGGCTATGGGATTTACACTTAACTCTTCTGC
>NZ_JBIKPH010000151.1:0-5418 GCF_044357595.1 Sphingorhabdus sp.
TTGCGCTTTTGTCGGCGCTCGACGGCGACGGTTATGTGTTTCGCGTCGACATGCGGCTACGCCCCTCGCCTGAGGTCAGCCCAATCGTCCTGCCCGTCGAAGCGGCCATTGGCTATTATGAATCGAGCGCATTGGCGTGGGAACAAGCCGCCTTCATCCGCGCCCGCGTAAGTTCCGGCGACCGGCCGTTGGGCGCCTATTTCATGCAGGCGATTACACCCTTTATCTGGCGCAAATCTCTGGATTTCGGGCAATTGAAGAATATCACCGCGATGACGGCGCAAATCCGCGATCATTATGCCAAGGGGCAGAAAATGGGCCTCGGTTTCGACCTCAAGCGCGGCCATGGCGGGATCCGCGAGTGCGAATTTTTCGCGCAAGCGCATCAGCTTATCCATGGCGGCCGCGACCCGGTCTTGCGCGTGCCAGACACCCGCGCCGCATTACAGGCGCTGGCGGCGGCTGGACCGATTAGCGCGCAAGAGGCAGAGACATTATCATCCGCCTACACCGATTTACGGACATTCGAACACCGCCTGCAAATGCACAGCGACCGGCAAACGCATGAAATTCCCGCCAACCGCGATACCGCCGATGCCGTCGCGCGCCTGCATGGTCTGACCGATGCAGACGCGTTGATTGCCGCTATTGAGCCAATCACTGCGCAGGTCGCGGCAATCTATGACCGGATGGTGGACGCAGGCGGCAGCGCAGGGCCGCGTATGGCGGACGAAGGTCTGCCCCTTGAGGAGCAGCTGACCGATTTGGGCTATGCTGACCCAGCCGCCGTGATGCAGCGTTTGGTCCGCTGGCGCAGCGGCAAGATCCGCGCGATCCGGAGCGAATCGGCGCGCGACGCGTTTGAAACGGTGCTGCCCGCGATCATGGCGGCATTGGCGCAAGCGCCGGATTCGGACCGCGCCATCGCGCGTTTCGACAATATGATTGAGGCGATGCCCAGCGCAATCAACGTCTTCCGTTTGCTTGAGGCGCGCCCCGGCCTGCTGCAATTGGTCGGCGATATTTTAAGCTATGCGCCGACACTGGCCGACGATTTGGGCCGTCAAAGCCGCTATCTCGATGCGCTTATAGATACCAGCGCGATGCATTTGCCCGGCGACGTGGCGGCGTTGCAGGACGCGATGCAGCGGAGGATTGGCGACGCCGATTATCAATCCACGCTCGATATTGTCCGCGATTATGTGGGCGAAAAACGCTTTGCGCTTGGCGTGCAGTTGATTGAGGGGCGCAACGACGCCCTCGATATCGCGCGCAGCTACGCGCATTTGGCCGAAGCATCCTTGCAGACATTGACAGCAGCGACGGTCGCCGAATTTGAAAAGGCGCATGGCAAGATTGCGCGCAGTGAGCTGATTATCTTGGCGCTGGGCAGGCTTGGTGGGGAAGCGTTGACGCATGCGTCGGACTTGGACCTCATTCTGCTGTTCAGCGGCGATCATCTGACCGAATCCGGTGGACCACGCGTGCTTGGCGCCACGCAATATTTCAACCGGCTGGCGCAGCGGGTCATCGCGGCGATGTCGGTCGCGACAGCATCTGGCGCTTTATATGAAGTCGACACGCGGCTTCGGCCCTCCGGCGCGGATGGGTTGCTGTGCGCGTCGGTCAAAAGCTTTGCCCAATATCAGCGCGACGATGCTTGGACATGGGAGCATATGGCACTGACAAGGGCGCGTGTGCTGTTTGGTTCCGCCGATGCACGGCGCGCCGTCACGGAGATCGTTTGGGATGTATTGAACACCCAGCGCGATAGCGTCGAGCTGCACACAGACATCACGACAATGCGCAAGGATATGGCCGCGCACAAGCCACCCAAGGGCCCGTTGGACGTCAAGCTGCTGCCCGGCGGATTGGTGGATATGGAGTTCATAATTCACGCACTTCAGCTGCAGACACATGCGGGCATGAAACCGCAGCTTGGCCCGGCGATTGACGCTTTGGTGGTGGCTGGACATTTGCCGGGAGAATTTACCAAGGCCTTTGCTTTGATGTCGCGGTTGCTGGTCATGATACGTTTGATCGCGCCCGACTGCGCCACCCCGCCCGAGGCGGCCCAACTTCTGATTGCACACAGCCTTGGTTTTGCAGATTGGGACGGCTTAATAGATGCGATTAGGGATTATCGCGGGCTTGTCATCGCCCAATGGCAAAGCTTATTTGGCCCACGCGATTTTTGAAAAGGAACGAAATATGACCGAAATAAACGACACGCTGCCCGATGTCGCCGTCGCCGATAGCGCTGGCAATGCGGTTAATCTGGCGGGCTTGCAGGGGCTGTTTGTGCTGTATTTTTACCCCAAAGCGGACACGCCGGGCTGCACCAATGAGGCCAAGGATTTCACAGAGCTCGCCAGCGACTTTGCCGCGCTGGGTTGCCCTGTTTATGGCATGTCAAAGGACAAGCCCGCCAAGCTTGCCAAATTTGCCGCGAAATATGCGTTGAATGTCCAGTTGCTGTCGGACGAAGCAAGCGACGCCACCGAACAAATGGGCGCTTGGGTGGAGAAATCCATGTACGGCAAACTCTATATGGGCATTGACCGGTCGACATATCTGGTCGGCAAAGACGGCAAGGTTGCGCAACTGTGGCGCAAGGTGAAGGTAAAGGACCACGCAGCAGAGGTGCTGGCTGCGGCGAAGGGTTTGTAAACAAGACCTCAGCAACCCATTCCATCGCCCGATGACAGGCCGCGGGTGATTCGGTGGCCGTGCACAGCCTGAATCCCTTCTATAACCGGGAAATCTCCCACGTTTCGGCGGGAACAAACGGGTTCGAGGCGCGTTGTTACAAGTGCCAGTTATTGCCAAAACCATGTTGGAAAATACTGGTAAACCGCCACTTTAGTGGGTTGCTGAACGCTCCATTCAACGACTCAACGCATTTGAGCGCCGGTTTGTCCCGCGATTATTGTGGGGATGTTGCATTCGTTTGAACCATCGGACACCACCCTTTTCATACGGGTTGGGCAGGTCAACTGTCCCGATCAATCTTCGGGACTGCGTCAGAAATGGCGTGGGTCGCAACAAAAAGGTAAGTACTCATCATGGTATCCAGCGCTTTGGCTTCGTGCCAATCACTGATCCTTAAAGCTGCGTCCGCTATTGGCATCTTGGTCGCTGTTTCAGTTGCCACACCTGCGCTTGCAAATTCGGCTGCCGCATCATCTGATACTTTCCGCATCTCCTCCGACGAACTTAAAGCAAACCAAAGCGCTCTTGGGTTTTCGGACCCAGAATTTCGTGCATTGAACGACAGCTGGGGCCGCATTAACGGCACCGCTATCAAGGTCGAAGTTGCTGTTCCTTCCATCAACCCTGTTGAGATCATGAAATTCTCCAGCGGTTACGGATACCGCGAAGCCCCAATGCGCGGCGCAAGTCGCAACCACCAAGGCTTGGATATTCCTGGCGCAGTGGGCTCGCCAATCTTTGCAACCGCAGACGGCACCGTTGGCCGTGCGGAATGGGTTGGCGGATATGGCAAGTTTGTTGAAATCAACCATGGCAACGCGGTGCAAACGCGTTACGGCCATCTGTCCGCGATGAATGTGATCCCGGGCCAGCGCATCCGCAAGGGTGACATATTGGGCTATATGGGTTCAACCGGCCGTTCAACCGGAAGCCATCTGCATTATGAAGTGCGTATCGCTGGTGAAGCGATCAACCCAACTGCATTTCTTGCGCCACTGAAGTCAGACCCAAGCGGCGCAAAACTCTTGCTTGCAGCGAAAGCTAATGATACCAGTTCAATAGGCGGTCCTGCTGAAGGCGAGTAAGCGGACAGGCCAACGCATCACCTTTGGGAGAGGGTGTAATCTTGGGGCTGGCATTGGAAACTTTGCCGCCCCTTTTCTTTATGTGCTGATTGGCCTACATTAACCTTATGACCGAAACCGAAGTCATTTCCATGACGCCCGTTATTTCCATGACAGCCAATGCCGCGCGCCGCGTGGCCGAAATCGCGACGAAGCTCGGCAAGGACCCCGTGCTTCGGCTTTCGGTGGATGGTGGGGGTTGTTCGGGCTTTCAATATCGCTTTGGCTTGGCGGACTCGATTGAGACCGACGATATTCAAGCCCAGGGCGAGGGTGCATCCTTAGTCGTCGATCCCATCAGCCTTGATCTTGTGCGCGGATCAGCGGTGGATTTTGTCGAATCGCTTGGCGGCAAGAGCTTCAAGGTCACCAACCCGCAAGCGCAAGCCGGTTGCGGCTGTGGATCAAGCTTTTCGGTTTGATGCGATAGCACGCACCCGCTAGGGCCGCTACATGCGTATCGCGACTTACAACATCAACGGCGTCAAAGCGCGCCTTCCCCGACTGCTTGAATGGCTGGAGGAAACCCAGCCCGATATTGCCTGTTTGCAGGAGGTGAAGTCCCAGGATGAGGGCTTTCCCGTCGCGGACTTCGAACGCGCGGGTTATGGCGCGATTTGGCATGGGCAAAAATCGTTTAACGGCGTCGCCATTCTTGCCAAGGGCGCGCAACCCGTTGAGACGCAGCGCACCTTGCCGGGCGATCCGTTGGACGAACATGCCCGCTATTTGGAGGCAGATGTTTTCGGGCTTCGCGTCGCCAGCCTTTATCTGCCCAATGGCAATCCGCAACCGGGGCCAAAATTCGACTATAAGCTGGCGTGGATGCAACGGCTATATGCCCGCGCGGCCGAATTTCTGGCAGCGGAGATACCAGCGATATTGGCCGGCGATTATAATGTCATTCCGCACGCGCATGACATTTGGGCACCCGGCGCAATGCTGGACGATGCCTTGCGCCAGCCTGAAAGCATCGCGGCCTATCGCGCGTTGCTTGGCCAAGGCTGGACCGACGCGCTGGCCACTCATTATCCGCAAGGCGGGGTGTGGACGTTTTGGGATTTTCAGGCGGGCGCATGGCAACGCGACCATGGCTTTCGCATTGACCATCTGCTGTTGAGCCCGGTTGTGGCCGATCGCCTGACCAGTTGCGGCGTCGATAAGGACCATCGTGGCCGCGAAAAAGCCAGCGACCACGCGCCGACTTGGGTCGAATTGGCGGACTAAAACAGATATTGTAGCACTCGCTACATTTTGTTATGTAGGCCGTATCATTTGGGAGCTTGATCATGACCTTATTCCGCATTTTCTGTTCTGCAATCATTGCCGCAGTGAGCATCTATACGACAATCGTCATCGCGAACCACGGCATGGGACTGTATCCGATATTTTTCGGCGACATCGCGAACATGACGTGGCGCGGACAGTTCAATGTCGATTTCTTGTGCTTCCTCTTAATGTCTGGCGCTTGGGTCGCATGGCGGCACGCATTTTCGCTGAACGGACTTTTACTCGGCTTTGCGGCCTTCAATCTTGGCGCGCCGTTTTTGGCAGGCTATCTGTTGATCGAAGGATATCGGAA
>NZ_JBIKPH010000152.1:0-5407 GCF_044357595.1 Sphingorhabdus sp.
ACTGTTGACAGGCGCGCTTTCCACAGCTTTTTTGAATTGAGCAAACAATGCACGCCTATCGTACGCACAAATGCGCCGAACTTCGCGATTCCCATGTGGGCGATACCGTCCGCCTGTCGGGATGGGTCCACCGTAAGCGGGACCATGGCGGCGTCTTGTTCGTCGATCTGCGCGACCATTATGGCATGACCCAGATTGTTGCCGATTCCGACAGCCCAGCGCTGCCGATACTAGAAGCGTTGCGCCTAGAAAGCGTTATCACCATTGATGGCGAGGTAAAGGCCCGAAGCGCAGGGACGGTAAATGCCAATCTACCAACCGGACAGATTGAAGTCTTTGCCCGCAGCGTCAACATTCTCAGCAAGTCCGAAGAGCTGCCATTGCCGGTCGCTGGCGAACAAGAATATCCTGAAGAGACCCGTCTCAAATATCGTTTCCTCGATTTGCGCCGTGAAACGCTGCACGCCAATATCGTCAAGCGCACCCAGATCATCCGCGAAACCCGCCGCCGCATGGAAGATATTGGCTTTACCGAATATTCGACGCCAATTTTGACTGCGTCCAGCCCTGAAGGTGCGCGTGACTTTTTAGTGCCAAGCCGTGTTCATCCCGGCAAATTCTTCGCGCTTCCACAGGCGCCGCAGCAATATAAGCAATTGTTGATGGTGGCCGGCTTCGACCGCTATTTCCAGATTGCACCATGCTTCCGCGACGAAGACCCGCGCGCCGACCGCTTGCCTGGGGAATTTTACCAGCTTGATCTGGAAATGAGCTTCGTCACCCAAGAAGAAATTTGGGACACAATGGAGCCAGTGATGGCTGGCGTATTCGAAGCATTCGCTGATGGCAAAAAAGTAACGCCAGCAGGGAAGTTTCCGCGCATCCCGCATTCAAAAGCGATGCTCGATTACGGCACTGACAAGCCCGATCTGCGCAACCCGCTTATCATCCATGACGTCACTGACCATTTCAAGACATCGGGCTTCGGGCTGTTTGAACGCATTGTTGAAGGTGGCGGTGTGGTCCGCGCCATTCCTGCGCCAAAGACTGCTGACAAGAGCCGTAAATTTTTCGATGACATGAACGAATGGGCACGCAGCGAAGGCCACGCTGGACTTGGCTATGTCACACGCAAGAGTGGCGAGTTTGGCGGCCCAATCGCCAAGAACCATGGCGTAGAGGGCATGCTCGCTCTCTATGACGCGATTGGCCTTGGCCCAGACGACGGCTGCTTCTTTGCCGCGGGCAAGGAAGAACAAGCTGCAAAGCTGGCGGGCGCGGCACGTACGCGCACCGGCGAGCAGCTAGACCTGATCGAAAAAGACGCGTTCCGCTTTTGCTGGATTATCGACTTCCCGTTCTACGAGTGGAGCGAAGAGGACAAGAAGGTCGACTTTGGCCACAACCCCTTCTCTATGCCACAGGGCGGGCTGGAGGCGTTGGAAACGCAAGACCCGCTTACCATCAAGGCTTATCAGTATGATATGGTCTGTAATGGCTATGAGCTCGCCTCAGGCTCGATCCGGAACCAGCACCCAGACCTAATGGTCAAGGCATTCGAACTCACTGGGCTTACGCAGGCCGACGTTGAGGAGCGCTTTGGCGGCATGTATCGCGCGTTCCAATTTGGCGCGCCCCCGCATGGTGGCATGGCCGCAGGGGTCGACCGGATGGTTATGCTTTTGTGCGGTGTTCAAAATTTGCGGGAGATCACCCTTTTCCCGATGAACCAGCGCGCCGAAGACCTTTTGATGGGCGCGCCGTCACCTGCCATGGCTAAGCAACTACGCGAACTTAATATTCGTGTTGTGGAACAGTCGCCGAAGGCTTGATTTCAACGACAAGATTGCGTGCGTGCTCCTTTCCTTTTGGAGACAGAGGCGCGCTTCTGCTTGTCTATGCGGGCAATAGATGCTGGAACGTCGGCATGTCTATCGACCTTTCCCAATTCGAAGCCGGTAAAAAATATATCGGCACCTATGACACTGACCTGAAGGACCTTCAGGATCGAATGTCGAAGTTACAGGCGCTGCATATTTTGCATGGCGCCCGCACCTTAATCATTTTCGAAGGCTGGGACGCCGCTGGAAAGGGCGGGGCCATCAAACGCATGACATCATCGCTTGATCCGAGATTTTATCAGGTTTTCTCAATCATTGCGCCCACGGCAGAAGAAAAGGACAAGCATTTTCTGTGGCGGTTCTGGAACAAATTACCGGGCAAAAAGGAAATCAGCATTTGGGACCGGAGCCATTATGGCCGCGTGCTTGTCGAGCGTGTCGAAGGGTTTTGCACAGAAGCCGAATGGCGGCGCGGTTATGACGAGATTAATGAATTTGAATCGCGTCAGGGCGAAATCGGAACAAAAATTATCAAGATATTTCTGCATGTGACCGCCGACACGCAGGACAAGGTTTTGACTGAACGGCTAGATGACCCAGCAAAACGGTGGAAAGTTACTGCAGAGGATTTTCGCAACCGCGAAAAGCGGGCCGATTATCTCGTAGCGCTAAAAGATATGTTTAAGCGTACACATACGCATTGGGCACCATGGACTGTTATTGATGGCAACAACCAGAAAGCGGCGCGGATTGCTGTGCTTACGCATGTGATTACGGAGCTCGAGAAAAGTGTACCGCAGGAATTTCCAGATGCAAATCCGGACATTGTCAATTTGGCCCAGCAAGCGATTGGTTACTCTGCCAAAGGGTAATCGATACGCACCACTTCCCATTCCTTGGGACCAGTCGGCAAAGTTACGGTTTTAACGTCGCCCACGCGCGCGCCGCGCAATGCATGGGAAAGAGGGGCGTTCCAGCCGATACGACCAATGCTAGCATCCGTTTCATCATCGCCGACGATGGTGATGGTGCGCGCAAGGTCGTCGTTATCAGCAATAGTTACACAAGCGCCGAAGAAAATTCTGCTTCGGTCCTCCTGCTTTGATGGATCAAGTATTTGGGCCACTTTCATTTTTTTGGAGAGCTGGCCCAGTTCCCGGTCAATCGCGCGCAGTTTCTGGCGACCATATATGTAATCGCCGTTTTCGCTGCGGTCGCCATTGCCCGCTGCCCAGTGGACGATTTCGACCACGGCAGGGCGGTCGATAGCAAACAACTGTTCGTAACGCGCACGTAAGGCTGCAAATCCAGCAGGGGTAATCGGGTTGGTGCGTTCGGCCATCGATCCTCCTTACGCGGTCGTGCCGTAAAAAGTCGAGACACCGCTGCCGCGCGTCAATTTCAATCTGCTTAGCCGATAGGATGAATCTCGTTGGGCGTTGCTTTGCCTAGATACGTCGTGAGCGGCGTTGCAGAGCGCACCCGCGCTTTTTCGGGATGGAGATGGTCGTACATTACTGCATTTTCGAGAACACGGTACACATAATCGCGCGTTTCGCTGAGCGGGATTTTCTCAATCCACTCCATCATATCGATGCTACCGGTGCGTGGATCACCATATGCCTTAAGCCATTTGTTCACATTGCCGGGCCCGCCATTATAGGCAGCGATGGCCAGAGGATAGCTTCCGCCGAAATAAGTGAGCATGCGTTCAATATAGGTCGCGCCAAGTGCGATATTATAGTCAGTGTCGACGGTCAGCGCGTCTGGGCGATACGCCATGGCGATCTTGCCTGACGTTTCGCGCGCGGTACCCGGCATCAACTGCATCAGGCCACGTGCGCCTGCGTGGCTAACGGCTGCGCGGTCGAACTGGCTTTCCTGCCGCATGATGGCGTGGGCAAGCGTCCATGTCTGGACATGCGCAGCGGGGACGTTGACGGTTGGGTAGCTATTGCCTAGCAAATCGGGAATACCCGCAATACGCGCGCTCCGCCCGGCCATTACGGCAAGATCGGGCCGCCCTAGCTTTCGGGACAGTCCAACGGCAGCAACATAATCCTCTTTGCCACCAGCATTAAGCGCAATCGCGCGGAAAAAGTTGCTTTGGTCACGCCAGCTTCCATATTTTGAAGCGAGCGCAGCCGCGAGCAGAACATCACGAACGCTGCCTGCTGCAATCACGGGCGCGGCAGCAGCAACTTGCGGCACATTTGGCATAGGTCTGCGCAGTTGTTCCAGCGCCAGTTGCCCAAAAAAGCTTTCGTAAAAAACGGAAGCCCGTTCATAGAAACGGTTAGCTGAGGTGGTGTCGTTCGCTTTCGCAGCGGCCTTTCCCGCCCAATAAAGCCCCTTTGACCGGGTTTGGGGGGATTTTGCCGCCGCAGCGTAGCGTTCAAACATTGCAACAGCGTCGCGCGGGCGACCAAGCTTCTCCAATGCGACTGAGCCTGCCAACCAAGTTAGGCTGGTATAGCGGTCACGCGTTGCGATATCTTGATCAAGCATAAGGACGCCTGACGGTATTGCGTCGTCAACACGCGAGGCGATACGATAGGCCAAGTCATATTGGCCATCTTCTTTGGCAGCCTGCGCGTGCGTGAGAAGTAATTGATACCAATCTTTTAATACAGGTGCAGGAGCCGCCAGTGTGCCTCGGTTTGCCAGCAGAGTTCGCACGCCGAAGCTGTTACCCGATGCGCGCAGAGCGTCGGCTCGCGCGGCGATGAGGCTTGCTTCGCTATCGGCAGAAGCACTGGCCTCTTGCACTTTAAAGTCTGCGTCTGCCGCTTTCAGCCGGGTGGCGAGCGCAGCCGCAAAAGCTGGTCGACGGTGCGGGGAGGTATACGCTATCCAACGTTCTGCGGCGCTGGTTGAGCTTGCCCATAACAATCGGTCAACGTGGGCATCATGATCTGCCGCAGTAAATTTGCTACCGGCAAAACGGTATAGTCGCGCCTCATCGTCATTATTTAAAGGCCCACTGCGCCAAGCTTCGCGCGCTTGTGTCTCAGCGCGCGTTTTGTCTCCGGATGCATAAAGTGCAATGGCGAACTTGGCGCGGCCGGTGTTTGTTAGTGGGGGCAATCGGTCGAAATAGGCAACAACTTGGCTTGGCGAGTAAGATAAGGGGTTAATAGCTTGCTCGGCTTTTTTACGCATTTCCTGGGTATTTGGCCAATCGGGATAAAGCATCAAAAAAGATGCGTAGTCGCTGAAACTGAAATTGCCGACTGCGCTTAACTTTCTCCATCGTTCTAACGCGGCGGGAATCTTGCCTTCGCTAGTGTCATAAACCACTGGCATTGCTACTGTTTGTCCGGATGGCGGAGAAACTGTGCCGTTGCCGGTCCCAGATTGCCATATTATGGGCCGTGTTTCCTGGGCGGATGCCGATGTCGCTAAAGGAATAATCAGCATCGATGCTGAAATGAGATGCTTTACCATGCTGGACATATTATGTGCCCCATCCTTATCAGTTGCTGAATGAACGACTATATAGCCACAAGCGGCTATTATGGCCCAGAATGAAAGTCCTATGCTATGTTTTCGGGTTCAATACCGGC
>NZ_JBIKPH010000055.1:0-14496 GCF_044357595.1 Sphingorhabdus sp.
ATCACTCTGCCGCCGCTGCGTGTGCGTGAGGGCGATATCGAGGTTTTATCCGAATATTATGGGCGCAAGATGGCGGCGGAACTGGGTTGGGACGGTTGGCCGGGATTTGGTGAAATTGCCACCCGCGCGCTGGAAAACCATCTCTGGCCGGGCAATGTGCGCGAATTACGTAACGTCGTCGAACGCGCGGTGTATCGCTGGGCTGACCCAGCGCAGCCGGTGGATTATATCCAGTTTGATCCGTTTGATAGCCCATGGCATGGCGGCTTTGCATCTGCTCCGATGCAAGGACGAGCCGACGACCAGAGCAATATTGCTGAGCGGCGTTTCTCAACTGACCTTAGTCAAGAGGTTGATGTGACTGACTTTCGCGAGGCGACCGAGAAATTTGAAAAAGCCGTTCTGGAGCAAGCACTGGCCAAATGTCGGTATAATCAGCGGCAAACTGCCAAGGCGCTGAACCTCAGCTATGACCAACTGCGTCATACGTTGAAGAAACACGATCTTTTGGGATAAAAAAAGGGGCGGCATTTGCCACCCCTTTCTTGAAATCTGATGTCTATCAATTAGCCGCCGTTGAAGCTGACCATCGTGTAGAGCATCGGGATCGACAGCAATGTGTTGAGGCGCGATGTCATCATCGCGGTTGTTGCGGCCTTTGCCTTTGTTGCGTCATCTGCTTCAACGATGCCAAGCGCCTTCTTCTGGTTTGGCCAGATGATGAACCAAACGTTGAAGGCCATGATGACAGCAAGCCACATGCCGACGCCAATCAGCTTATATGGATCTTGCAGCGTGAAGGCCTGATGCGCATAGCCGGCCTGAACCGAAATGATGAGGCCCAGCAACACCGTAAGTGCTGCAGCCCATCGGAAAAAGAACAACGCTGATGGCGCGATGTGCTTCGAAATACCCGGCTTCAACTCAGCAGGGATTTTCGGCATGGTGGGGATTTGGACGAAGTTGAAGTAGTACAACAAGCCGATCCAGACGATCCCAAAGAATGTGTGCAGCCAACGCGTGACCGATTGCGCGGTCAAGCCATCCCTGTCCAATCCGAACATGACTGCCAATGACAGTAAAAGACCGGCGACCAGCACCAGATGTAGATTTCCAAAAAATTTCGCCATTTTTTCCTCCTGTAGGCATTCGGTTGGTATTGCCCCTGATAGATTGCTGCCTATCTGGGTCGTAGATGCTTGTCACATAATTTCTGCGTTAGCATCGCGTGACGGACGGAAGGGGTATCGCCCCGACGCGTTTGCTTTGGAACCTCTGATACAGAAAGATAAGCTATGCCATTCATTCTCCCTGAACTCCCTTACGACAAATCCGCCTTTGGGGACCTCATCTCCGCAGAGACTTTTGATTATCATCATGGAAAACATCACAAAACCTATGTGGACAAAACCAACACACTGCTTGCGGAGAACGCAGCCCTTTCAAGCGCGTCGTTGATCGACGTGATCGCGGCAGCAAAAACGCAAATTAACAAGGGTCTGTTTAACAACGCGGCACAAATTTGGAATCATAGCTTTTACTGGAAATGCCTCTCACCCGAGCCGCAGGCGCCAACGGGCAAATTAAAATCCATGATCGACGCAAGTTTCGGCAGCCATGCAGACATGTTGGTCCAGTTCAAAGAGGAAGCTACGCGACATTTTGCCAGTGGCTGGGCATGGATGATCCTTGATGGCGAAACGCTTAAAATTACGTCACTGCATGACGCCGACACGCCGGTTGCGCACGATATGAAGCCATTGCTGACCATCGATGTGTGGGAGCATGCTTATTATGTCGATTACCGCAACGCCCGCCCGAACTATGTCGATGCGTTGCTTAATAACGCTATAAACTGGGAATTCGTGGCGGAAAATCTGGACGGCGACGGAGCGTCACGCGCCGACCAAGAATGAGGATTACGTCGGCGGTGGAAGCTCGGCATCATCGCCGAGCTTCAGGCCATGGCGCATCAGCATGGGTATATTGGCTAAAGCGAACAAAAAGGTAAGGGCGGACACGCCCCACACTTTGATCGAAAGCCATGTATCGAACGAAAACCACTCGGGCCGCCGAAAGACTTCATTCAGTCCTGCCAGCATGAAGAAAAATATACCCCAGCTTAACGATAGTTTCATCCAGCCTTTTTCATCAAGCCCCTGATAGGCTTGTTCAAGAACATATTTCAGCATTGCTTTGCCGCGGAACCACCCACCGAGCAGAAGAGTGGCGAAAAAGGAATATATGATGGTCGGTTTGATTTGGATGAAGCGTTCATCATGAAACCATATCGTCAGTGCCCCAAAAAATACGCCCAGCGCGGCAGTCAGCTTTAGCATTGGCGAAATTTTGCCAAGTTTGAGCTTTGACACGATCACTGCAACGAGAATTGCAGCCATGAAAGCCGCTGTACCGACAATTGCACCCTGTTTGGGATCAGTATCTGAGCTGCCAAACTTTGAAGCAACAAAGAACAGGAACAGTGGCCCGAAATCTAGAACGAAGTTCAGCGTACCGGATAGTTTCTTTGCTGATGGGGCTCCGCTCATAATGACCCCCCGCTGATTGCGCGCGCAACGTCTTGGGCATTGAAAGGCCGCAGATCGTCTATCGACTCACCCACACCGATAGCGTGAATGGGCAGGCCGAATTGCTTTGCAGCGGCCACCAATATCCCGCCGCGCGCGCTGCCGTCCAATTTCGTCATTACAAGTCCAGTTACGTCAGCGACCTCCTTAAAGGTTTCAATCTGTGACAACGCATTTTGACCGGTTGTGGCGTCAAGCACGAGAACAACATTGTGCGGGGCGGCAGAGTTCAAGCGACCTAGCACGCGGCGAATCTTTGCCAGTTCATCCATCAACTCGCGCTTATTCTGTAACCGGCCTGCGGTATCAACGATCAGCACATCAATCCCTTCGGCAGTTGCCTTTTTGACGGCGTCAAACACAACCCCCGCCGCATCGCCGCCCTCTGGTCCAGTTACAATCGGCACACCGATACGTTCGGCCCATATCTTCAACTGCCCAATCGCGGCTGCGCGAAATGTGTCACCCGCCGCCAGCATGACTCCGTAATCTTGTTCCAAGAACAGATTAGCGAGCTTTGCGATGGTCGTGGTTTTGCCTGAACCGTTTACGCCAATGACTAAGATTACTTGCGGGCGCGGGAATGCATCAATTTCAAGCGGAGAGGCCACAGGCGCAAGCACAGCGGCGATTTCATCCTCTACTATCTGCCTTATGCCATCTGCATCTACACCCCTATCAAAACGGCCAGCAGCTATTTTGTCCCGGATCTGAGATGCCATGGCGGGTCCAAGGTCAGACGCAATCAATGCATCTTCGATTTCGTCGAGATCGCTAGGGTCAAGCTTTGCCTTTGTGACAAGCCCGGCGATATTCTCGGTCAACTTGCCTGACGTTTTTTTGAGGCCGCCGAACAAACGGTCCGTCCACCCAGCATTCTCGCTCATTCGATAACCTCTGCCTGTAAATTGCCGTCTTTGGTATCTGTAACGCGGGCCGCGACGATACTGCCTTCTGCCATTATCCTATCGAGCTTGAGATAGGCGAAATTTTCCGCATGACCAGCCAAGCCGCCACTTTCGACAGCAACATTTTGAACTGTGCCCACGAGGCTATTGATCCAATTATTCTTCTGAACAGCGATTGCGTCGCGAAGTGCTTTGGCGCGGGCCTTGATTGTTTGCGGGGGTAACTGCGGCATGCGCGCCGCAGGGGTACCTTTTTTGGGCGAATATGGAAAAATATGCCCGTGCACGATGCCGCATTGGCGAATGAGGTCGACGCTATTTGCGAACATCGCGTCATCTTCGGTCGGGAAACCGGCGATGATGTCGGCGCCAATGGCGATATCCGGCCTTTTTGCCTTAAGCCGCGCGACAAGGTCAATTGCTAGTTCGCGGCTATGGCGTCGTTTCATGCGTTTCAGGATCAGGTTGTCACCAGCCTGCAAGGACAAATGGACATGCGGCATAAGGCGCGCTTCGCCGGTCAGCAGGTCAAACAACCGTGCGTCAATTTCAACACCATCGATTGACGACAGCCGAAGACGCGGAAGGTCGGGCACGAGCTTCAAGATGCGTTCGACAAGCGCGCCTAGATTTGGCTGTCCCGGAAGATCATGGCCATAGCTGGTGACGTCAACGCCTGTTAAAACGACCTCCTGAAAACCCGTATCCACAAGCTTTTGGATATGGTCGATAACGCTGCCCGCGGGGACCGAACGGCTATTGCCCCGGCCATAAGGGATGATGCAGAAAGTGCAGCGATGGTCGCAGCCGTTTTGCACCTCCACGAACGCTCGTGTCTTTCCGGAATATGCCGTCACAAGATGCGGCGCGGTTTGCGCGATGGTCATGATGTCTGACACAACGACTGGTCGGTCGGGGCGATCAATTATCTCGCGCAGCAATGCAGCATTTTGCTTTTCATGATTGCCGAACACGCCAGCCACTTCCGGCATGTTTTTAAAGGTCTCAGGTTCGACCTGCGCCGCGCAGCCAGTCACCCACACCCGCGCATCAGGGCGGCGCTTATGTGCTTGGCGAATGGCTTGCCGCGTTTGGCGGACAGACTCATTGGTCACGGCACAGCTATTGATAATGACAATGTCATCATGGCCAGCAAGCTGCTCAGCCAAGGCGTTGCTCTCGGCAAGATTAAGGCGGCAGCCCATGCTGATGACTTCAGGTTTTTGCAGTGGGGCGTTCATCCAAAGTCGTCCCAGTTCGCTTGCCCCGTGAAAACATAGGTCGCGCTGCCAGTCATGACGACTGGTTCTCCTGGTGCCCATTCTATGGTCAATGTTCCGCCCGATTGGTGGACGATCACCGGCGATTGGACTTTACCTTGCCGGATGGCAGCAACTGCGGTGGCGCATGCCCCCGTCCCGCATGCTCCAGTCAAGCCAGCAGCGCGCTCCCATACGTTTAGGTGGATTTCATTGCCGTCGATGGAGGCGACGTTGACGTTTGCCCGCTCGGGAAAAACGGAGTCGTGCTCAATTATGGGACCAAGTCTTGCCAAATCAACTGCGTTGACATCATCTACAAAGAAAACAGCATGCGGGTTGCCCATGTTGACCGCCATGGGGTTTTCAAGTTCTTCCCATGCTAAGGGCATCGAAGCACTGTCCATGGCAAAGGCAAGTGGAATGGCTTGCCAGTCAAACTTTGCTTCGCCCATCGCTACCGTGACGTTATTGCCGGATAACCTACCAGAAATCAGGCCACCTTTAGTTTCGATCTCAAGGTCTTTTTTCAACAGCGCAATGACGCAGCGCGAGGCGTTGCCGCACGCTTCGACTTCGCCGCCGTCCGAATTAAAAATGCGCATCGCGACGTCTGCGACATCCGATGGGAGTAACAGGATTAATTGGTCGCAACCTATACCCAGTTTCCGATCGGCAATATGGCGCGCGCGGGCAGGGGACATTTCCATTGGATAAGCTCGCGCGTCGATAATGACAAAGTCATTACCCAGCCCATGCATCTTGTGAAATTCGCCCGTCGCCATGTTGGGCGATTTAGGAGGTGCAAGGCGCAGTGTCCACCGTTCATGCTATGCTCTATAGGTCTTTGGCCGCGCGGAATAATTTGCTTTCTTGCGTGCCAGTGGCTATTCGGACGACCAAGGCAGGTTAGCTGCCATTCATATTTGTTGGAAATCCATAGTTTCCAAGCTGGTTGGCGAAGATTCGCTCACCGGCTTTTTGTTCGTTTATGCCTCAATTGAGGCGCATTGGTAAGGAATGTCGATGTTTGACAAGCTAAGCGACCGGTTGGGAGGTGTGTTTGACCGCCTGCGTGGTCGCGGTGCGTTGAACGAAGCCGATGTGCGTGAAGCGATGCGGGAAGTGCGCGTTGCCCTGCTTGAGGCTGATGTTGCGCTGCCTGTCGTGCGTGAGTTTGTCGACAAGGTAACCGAGCTAGCCGTTGGCGCGCAGGTGCTGAAATCTGTTACGCCTGGACAGCAAGTCGTCAAGATCGTCAACGACGCGCTTGTCGAGATGCTTGGCGCTGAACAAAGCGATCTGAATCTGGCAGTTGCGCCACCTGCGATTATCATGATGATTGGTCTGCAGGGCTCGGGTAAAACCACGACGACTGCTAAAATTGCCAAGATGTTGAAGGCTAAGCAGGGCAAAAAAGTCCTCATGGCCTCGCTTGACGTCAATCGTCCCGCTGCGCAGGAGCAATTGGCCACGCTTGGTTCGCAGACTGAGGTGGCGACTCTGCCAATCGTTCAAGGGCAAATGCCTGTCGATATCGCCAAGCGGGCGATGCAGGCTGCAAAGCTCCAGGGTTTTGACGTCCTCATCCTCGATACCGCTGGTCGCTTGCATGTTGATCAACAGTTGATGGACGAAATGCAGGCGGTGGCAAAGGTTTCGACACCGCAGGAAATTCTGCTGGTGGTCGACTCGCTCACCGGTCAAGACGCCGTTAATGTCGCTAAAAGCTTCGGCGAGCGCGTTGATCTGACGGGTATCGTACTGACCCGCATGGACGGTGACGCACGCGGCGGTGCTGCCCTGTCGATGCGTGCTATTACCGGCAAGCCAATCAAATTTGCAGGCGTCGGCGAAAAGCTTGACGCGATTGAGGCTTTTAACCCAAGTCGGGTTGCGGGCCGTATTCTTGGCATGGGTGACGTTGTCGGCTTGGTCGAACGCGCGTCCGAAATGGTGGAAAAGGAAGATGCGGATAAGCTCGCGGCCAAAATGGCCAAGGGTCAGTTCGACATGGACGATCTGCGTACCCAATTCCGCCAGATGACCAAAATGGGCGGTCTGGGCGCGCTTGCTGGCATGATGCCCGGCATGAAAAAGGCCAAGCAGGCGATGGACGCCAGCGGCATGAATGACAAGTTGCTCGTACACATGGATGCCATCATTGGCTCGATGACTCCAAAAGAGCGCACCAAGCCGGAATTGCTCAACGCCAAACGGAAAATCCGTATCGCCAAGGGTTCCGGCATGACGGTGCAAGACGTCAACAAGCTGATCAAAATGCATCAGGAAATGGCCGGCGCCATGAAACGCATCCGGAAGATGGGTGGTCTCAAGGGGCTCGCTGCCATGTTCGGTGGAAAAGGCGGCTTAGGTGGTGGCGGCGACATGGGTGGCGCGATGGGCGCCTTGCCCCCCGGCGCAATGCCGCCTGGCATAAGCGGGTTACCCGGAATGGGCGGCGGTGGCGGTATGCCGCCCGACCTCGCAAGACTTCTTAATAAAAAGAAATAAGTTATTGTTTAGTTTTAGTATTTTAAGAAAGGTGAGTTAGTTTTATGGCATTATCAATGCGTTTGTCGCGGGGCGGTTCGAAAAAGCGCCCTTATTATAAAATCGTCGTAGCCGACGCCCGTGCGCCGCGCGATGGTAAGTTCATTGAGCGTATAGGCAGCTACAACCCGCAGCTTCCAAAAGACAGCGCAGAGCGTATGATCATCGACGCCGAGCGTGCAAAGCATTGGCTTGCGGCTGGTGCGCAGCCATCGGACCGCGTTGCCCGCTTCCTTGACATCGCTGGCGTCAAAGAGCGCAAGGTCAAGAGCAACCCGAACAAGGGTGAACCAGGCCAGAAAGCCAAGGATCGCGCTGAAGACAAGGCAACGAAGATTGCTGAAGCTGAAGAAGCAGCAGCAGCTGCCGCCGCACCAGCACCTGAGCCAGAGCCTGAAGTTGTAGCTGAAGAAGCACCTGCCGCCGAAGAAGCTGCTCCTGTTGAAGCAGCTGCCGAAGAAGCACCTGCCGCTGAAGAAGCCGCTCCCGTTGAAGCTGCTGCTGAAGAAGCACCTGTCGCTGAAGAAGCTGCACTTGTTGAAGCTGCTGCCGAAGAAGCACCTGCCGCCGAAGAAGCTGCGCCTGTTGAAGCCGCTGCCGAAGAAGCGCCTGCTGCAGAAGAAGCAACCGAAGAAAAGGCCGAGGGCTAAGCCTTGGCTGACAACACCGTCACGCTTGCCGCCGTTTCTGGCGCGCACGGCGTGACGGGTGAAGTCCGTTTGAAGCTGTTTGCCGATAATCTCGACAGCTTGAAACATTACAAAAGTTTCAATAACGGGGCGTTGACGGTAAAGTCGCTGCGCCCGACCAAAGACGGTGCAATTGCGCGCTTTGCCGAAATCGACGACCGAAATGCCGCAGAAAAACTGCGTAGTACGTTGCTGACTGTCCCGCGTGAGGCTTTGCCTAAACTGGATGACGGCGAATATTATTACAGCGACCTGCTTGGTTTGCGATGCGTGTCTACCGATGGTAATGACCTGGGTAGCTGCGTTGCTGTCGAAAATTTCGGTGCTAGCGATGTTCTGGAAATTCAGATGCCATCTGTTGAAGGCAAGCCCGGTAAAAAATTCATGGTCCCGATGACCGCCGACGCTGTCCCCGAATGGACCGCCGGCGCGGGCGGCAATATCGTCATCGATGCCGCTTTCGTGATATGACCTTTCACGCCCAGATCCTGACGCTCTACCCCGAGATGTTCCCCGGCCCATTGGGCATATCCTTGGCTGGCCGTGCGTTGGAGGAGGGCAAATGGTCTTGTGCGCCAATCCAGATCAGGGACTTTGCGACCGATAAGCACCGTACGGTGGACGATACACCAGCAGGTGGCGGGGCAGGGATGGTATTGCGCGCGGATATCCTTGCTGCGGCGGTCGACTATGCGTCTGCGGCGCAACCTGAACTTCCGATTCTCGCCATGACGCCGCGTGGTACCCCGATCACGCAAAGCCGCATCCGTGCACTCGCCGCAGGCGCTGGCGTAATTGTCCTTTGCGGCCGATTTGAAGGCTTTGATGAGCGTTTGTTCGATGCCCGTCCCGAAATCGAACAAGTGTCGATGGGCGACATCATTCTGTCGGGCGGCGAAATAGCGGCGCTGATGCTGTTAGACACTTGCATTCGGCTGCTTCCCGGCGTAATGGGCGCCTCTTCCAGCGGTGACGAAGAGTCCTTTGAACAAGGATTACTTGAATATCCGCACTACACCCGACCCAATGATTGGGAAGGGCGTATGATCCCTGAAGTGTTGCGATCGGGGGATCATGCGAAAATAGCTGCTTGGCGGAAACATCAGGCAGAGGAAATCACTCGGTTACGCAGACCGGACCTTTGGGGGCGTTACAAAGACGCCCGGGTCCAGCCTGCCTCTAACGTGCGACAAAAGAATAAGGATTAAATGGGGCATGAACCTCATCCAAACACTCGAAGCCGAAGCTATTGCAGCTTTGTCAGAAAACAAAAAAATTCCTGCATTCCGTGCAGGTGACACCGTCAAGGTGGGCGTGAAGGTCATCGAAGGTGAACGCACGCGTATTCAGAATTACGAAGGCGTGTGCATCGCGCGTTCGAACAAGGGCATGGGCTCTAACTTCACCGTACGCAAAATGTCGTTCGGTGAAGGCGTCGAGCGCGTATTCCCGCTGTACAGCCCGAACATCGACAGCATCGAAGTCGTCCGTAAGGGCGTCGTGCGTCGTGCGAAGCTGTATTATCTGCGTGGTTTGACCGGTAAGAAGGCACGTATTGCTGAGCGCCGCGACCCACGCCCGATTAAAACCACCGAGGCTGCCGAATAAGGCAGGAGCTAGGCTCACGTTTCTAACAGAACACGAAAGGCCGGGCTCCTACAAAGAGCCCGGCCTTTTTTATTGTCCCGTCCGCTTTCACGTCAAGGAATTACACATGGGTTATCGTATCGTGGTCGCAGGCGCGACCGGTAATGTGGGCCGCGAAGTGGTGAACATTTTGGCCGAACGCGCATTCCCTGCCGACGAGGTCACTGTGCTCGCGTCATCGCGCAGCCAAGGTATCGAAATCGAATATGGCGATACCGATAAGATGCTCAAGATCCAGAACATTGAGAATTTCGATTGGTCGGGCTGGGACATGGCGATTTTTGCTATCGGTTCGGACGCTACCAAGAAATATGCGCCGATAGCAGCAGCTGCTGGCTGCGTCGTAATTGATAACAGCTCGCTTTTCCGGATGGATCCGGATGTTCCTTTGATTGTGCCTGAGGTAAACCCAGACGCGATCGACATTTACAAGCGCAAGAATATCATCGCGAACCCGAATTGTTCAACGGCACAATTGGTTGTGGCACTGAAACCGTTACATGATTATGCCAAGATTACGCGTGTTGTCGTATCGACTTATCAGTCGGTTTCAGGTGCGGGCAAAGAGGGCATGGATGAATTGTTCGAACAGAGCCGCAACATCTTTGTTGGCGATAGCGCAGATGCCAAAAAATTCACCAAGCAAATCGCGTTTAACGTCATTCCGCATATCGATAGCTTCCTCGACGACGGCTATACGAAGGAAGAGTGGAAGATGATGGTTGAGGTCAAGAAGATACTCGACCCGAAAATCAAGCTGACCGCAACCTGCGTGCGTGTTCCTGTCTTTGTTGGCCACAGCGAGGCTGTGAATATCGAATATGAACGCGAAATGTCGGCAGAGACCGCGCAAAATATCCTACGGGAAGCGCCTGGCATTATGCTGATCGATAAGCGTGAAGATGGCGGTTATACAACGCCTGTGGAAGCTGCGGGCGATGATGCGACCTATGTCAGCCGCGTGCGTGAAGATCCCACTGTCGACAATGGCCTTGCCTTCTGGTGCGTGTCGGATAATTTACGCAAAGGCGCCGCGCTGAATGCGGTGCAGATTGCCGAACTGCTTGGACGGCGGCATTTGAAAAAGGGATAAGTTATGGGGCTGCAAGCGGATATATTCTGGTCGTTTCGCAGTCCGTATAGCTATCTTGCCACACGGCGATATAGCACGCTGGAGCAAGGATATGACCTGACGATAAATTTGCGGCTGGTCTATCCGTTGGCGATCCGCGAACCTGATTTTTTTGAACGCAGCCACCCGAACTGGTTGCGCTATACCTTTACCGATATGTTCCGTGTGGCGCAGTTTCATGGCATCCCGTTTGGTCCACCACGGCCCGATCCTATCGTACAAGACGTGATGACCCGCAAAATTTCAGATGAACAGCCCTATATTTTTCGCCTGACCCGCTTGGGTCAAGCCGCGGCTCGGCGCGGCAAGAGCCTTGCCTTTTGTGATCAAGTCTCGCGTCTTATCTGGGGTGGTGCGGAAAATTGGCATGCGGGCGACCATTTGGCGGGTGCGGCGACGCGTGCCGGATTGGACTTGGACGAATTGGACGCCGAAGCCATCAAAGATGCAGAAGTCCTCGACGCTGAAATTGCGGCCAACCAGGCTGCGCTCGAGGCTGCGGGGCATTGGGGTGTCCCGACCTTAGTATTCGATGGCGAGCCCTTTTTTGGTCAGGACCGCATCGAGATGGCGGTGTGGCGGATGCAGCAAAAGGGATTGGTGGCGCGCTCTGCGTAATCGTTAGTCCGCCATCGCCGGCTGCTGCCCTGGGGCTGCTTTACCGGGCTTCAAAAAGAAAACCAGCGGGCTGACGATTATCAGCATGGTCATCATTAGCTTGAAGTCGTCGAGATAGGCGATCATGGCTGCCTGTCGGTTAACTTCCAGATTAACCATCTGCATCGCAGTTTCGCCTATGGACCCTAGTCGGTCTGCGGTCGACGGGTCGACTACGCTCATCGACGAGGCTGTCACATGCGATGCCAAATCTTCGTGGCTAGTCTGCATATTGCGCGCGAGCATCGTCGTCATAAGGGAGATCCCGAAACTTCCACCAAGATTACGGAAAAGGTAAAGCAAACTTGAGCCATCTGTCCGAAACCGCATGGGCAGCGTCGAAAATGCCACAGCGTTTAGTGGGATGAAGACGAAGCCCATACCGAAACCTTGAAACAGGCCCGTGTAGACGATTTTGTTCCAGGTCATATCCAGCGACCAACTTGTCATAACCCACATCGACGCCGCGGTCATCAGAAAGCCGCAGAAGATTAAAATGCGAGGATCAACCTTGCTCGCTAACTTGGCGGCGATAAACATGGCTAGTATTATGCCTACACCGCGCGGCGCTAGCAGCATGCCAGTGTCATAGACGGTATATCCATAAAGATTTTGCATCATGGGCGGCAGCAAAGCGAAGATGCCGTACGTCATCATGCCGACAACCAGCATCATGTTCAGTGAAATGAAGAAGTTGCGGTCCGCGACCAACAGGCGCTCAAACATAGGGCGGCGGGTTGTCATTTGGTGCACCGCAAATATCCAAAGCGCCGCCACAACGACGAGCAGTTCAATGATGATCTCCCAGCTTTGCAGCCAGTCTTCTTGCTGTCCGCGGTCAGCCAATAATTGAAGCGTTGCAAGGCCAATGGCCAACATTGCGAAACCAAACCGATCAAGCTCCCTTCGGTTGATGGGGCGCGACGGAAGGAGCCACCAGAGGATGACTAAAGTCAGAATGCCGATGGGCAAGTTGATGTAAAACACCCAGCGCCAATTGTAATTTTCGGTCAACCAGCCACCAATCATCGGGCCTAATATAGGAGCGACCATGATACTCATGCCCCAGATAGACATCGCACGCGGGGCCTCCGATGGCTTGTTGATGTCGAGCATGATGGTCTGCGAAAGTGGCCCGATAAAGGCTGCGCACACCCCTTGCAATATTCGGAACGCGACCATCTCGGTAAGGCTGGTTGCGATCCCGCAAAGCATTGACGCAAGAATAAAGCCGGCCACTGCTCCCAGAAACAGGTTGCGTGAACCAATCCGGTCAGCAAGCCACCCCGTTATCGGCATGGCAACAGCGCTTGCGACGATGTAACTCGTCAGGACCCATGTTATGGTATCCATCGTCGCGCCAAGGCTGGATTGCATATGTGGAATCGCCACATTTGCTATTGTCGAATCCAATATCTGAATAATCGTCGCGCTCATGACGGCAAAAGTCAGCAGCGCCTTGTTTTTGACCGGATAAGCGGCTTGATCGAGCGGATTACTTGTCGGTGTCGATGCGGACATGGGCCGACAATCCTGCAATCATTGCACGTTTTGGTTTGTCGGTAATCGATATCCGCACGGGTACGCGCTGCGTGACCTTCACCCAATTGCCATTCGCGTTTTGCGCCGGAAGGACAGAAAATTCTGAGCCTGTGCCAGCGCCAATGCTTGATATCTTACCGCGCACCTTTAGGTTCGGGTACGCGTCAAATGTTATTTCGGCGGGCTGTCCAACGCGCATTTTTGCTAAGTCGGTTTCCTTGAAATTGGCTTCGACCCAGCTTTTGCTGCTGGCTACTATCGTCACGCCGGGCAAGCCCTGCACCATCATTTGGCCAGGTTGCAAACGGTCGGCCTGACTTACGACGCCCGAGACAGGCGCGCGCACTTCAGTGCGCGAGAGGTTAAGCATAGCCTGCTGACGTTGAACCTGACCTGCCTTAATGGCGGGGTTGACGCCGGGTGCGGCCGATCCGGTGGCAAGGGCAGCGCGTGCCTTGGTCGCGTCGGCTAGCGCGGAGGTTACCCGACTGCGTGCGTCGGATAAGGCATGTTCGGCAGCCTGCAACCGAGCACGCGTGGTAAAACCGTCCTGCATGAGCGACGATTGCCGCTGATATTCCTGTTCATAAAAAGCGACATCTTCACGTGCGCTATCAATATCAACATTCGTGGTCTGATATTCGGTTTGAAGCGATGCAACCCGAACTTGCGCTGCCGCAATGGACGCGTCGGCTAGCTCGATAGCGATTCTGTAAGGCGCCGGATCAATCCGGAACAAAAGGTCGCCTTCCTTGACCACATCATTCTCGCGCACTGCGACGTCAACGATGCGTCCGCCAACCTCGGCTGAAATCGACACCTTGTCTTGTTGGACATAGGCATTGTCGGTAGACACATAATGGTCGTTCACGATGTAATACACTGTTGCCCCGCCCACCAGCAGCAGCGGAACAGAAGCAAGCAGCATCAAACGCGCAAACCTGGGGGATTTTGTAGAAGATTTGGCCCTGATGTCAATTTGTGGATCAGCCTCAGCCATGGGACACCTCAAGCGGTTTACGGGTTAGATTTGCGCGAACGATATTCAACATTGCTTCCAATTCCAAACGTTGTGCTTCATCCAGACCGGCCATCGCGTCGTCATAAAGCGCGAGTGCCGTCGGACGCAAAGCCTCGATTTTCTGTTCACCTTCCGCGGTGAGGTGTAAGCGCCATCTGCGGCGGTCCGCGGGGTCAGCGCGGCGTTCGACCATGCCTGCATCCTGCATGCGGTCAACCATTCTCCCAAGAGTGATGGGCTCCACATCAAGCATGTCAGCGACGGTCACCTGCGTACTTCCGTCGAAACGTTTGAGCAGGGCGAGTACGCGCCATTGCGGTCGAGTTACGCCCATGGCGCGGGCGCGTTCGTCAAACGACCGCCGAAGCAATCGCGCAGCATCCCCCAACAAAAAGCCCAGATCATCACTCATGCCATCAACATAATAGCTATGCTTATTATTGGCAAGATTGTTTTTGGTGCAGCGCACAATTTTCGAAAAAACTTTCCTGACAGAAAGG
>NZ_JBIKPH010000056.1:0-14470 GCF_044357595.1 Sphingorhabdus sp.
GGCACCAAGGATGATGGCATATCGGGTACGCCTTCGTTCCTGTTGAACGGCGCGAAGCTTGACGGTGGTGCTTGGAACCAGATCAAGGGCAAGCTGGTCGAGGCCGGCGCACGCTAAATATGGCTCGGGGGGGGCATAACAGCACCACAACCGCAATGGAGACAACCCGTTGCGGATAAAGAAGCTGAAACTCGTCGGCTTCAAAAGCTTTGTCGAGCCCGCTGAACTCAGTATTGAGAGCGGGCTCACGGGCATTGTCGGGCCCAATGGTTGCGGCAAATCTAACTTACTTGAGGCCATTCGCTGGGTAATGGGCGAAAGCAGCGCCAAGTCGATGCGTGGCGCGGGCATGGAAGATGTGATCTTTGCCGGAACCGCGTCGCGTCCACCACGCGATTTCGCTGAAGTAACCATATTGGCCGAGCGCAGCGACGAAGGCGGCGAGAACGATGCCGATGAAGAGTTGGAAGTCACCCGCCGAATCGAGCGCGGGGCTGGCTCCGCTTATCGATCAAATGGCCGCGATGTCCGCGCGAAGGATGTTGCGCTTATTTTTGCCGATGCTGCAACCGGCGCACATTCGCCCGCACTGGTGAGCCAAGGCCGCATTGGCGCAATCATCTCCGCCAAGCCGCAGGAACGCCGCCAAATGCTGGAGGAAGCGGCGGGCATCTCTGGCCTGCACGTGCGCCGGAAGGATGCCGAACAAAAGCTGCGCGCCGCCGAGGCCAATCTGGCGCGGCTGGCAACTATTCTTGCGGACATGGATGCGCGGGCCGGCCAATTACGCCGTCAGGCCAAGCAAGCCGATCGCTATCGCACGCTGACCAAAGACATTCTTCAGGCCGAGGCCCGTTTAATCTTTGTGCGCTGGCGTGAGGCAAAAGCAGCGGCCGATATCGCTCGCGCTGAAGCCAATACTGCTTCCGGTGCCGTCGAAGACGCAGCGGTTGCGCAGCGCGTGCTGACGGACAAGCAGCAAGACGCCGTCCAGCAACTCGCCGACGCCCGCGCGGTCGCGATGGCTGCGCGCGATGCCGCCAACGACCTTTCAAACAGGCTTGTGCAGTTGACCGGCGAACATGAACGCATAATCCAGCGCCAATCGGACCTAGCAGCTCAAGCGGCGCGCATGGCCGACGATGGTGCGCGCGAAGGCAAGTTGACGCATGATGCCGCCGACGCACTCACGCGGTTACAGGCGGAAAGCGTAACGCTTGCGGACCAGATTAAGGCGCAGGAGGAGGAGCGCCCTGCGTTGTTGCGCACTGCGGAAAATGCGGAGCGGCAGGCGCGTGAAAGCGAGATTGCTTTGGCCAATGCGTCCGCCGAGCAAGCGCGCGCCGATGCCGAGTTGCGTGTGGCAAATGCCGCGTTGGCGGCGGCGTCAACGCGGGTTCAACGGGCAGAGCAAGCCTGCGAGCGCATGTCCGCCGAACGCGACGTTTTGGGAGATGAGACCGCATATACCGCCGCCAAAGGCGAAGCAAATGCCAGCGTCCAAGCGTTGCAGACGCAATTGCAGAATGACGTTGCTGCACATGACGCCGCCGACTCTCGTCGGACGGAGTTGATATCTACCCGCGACGTCGCCCAGATAGCTATCGCGAGCGCCAAGGCCGAACTTGCCGCGTTGCTAACTGAACAAAGCGCGCTGCAGCGCTCCTTGACCAAGGGCCAAGGCGACAAGGCCATTGACCGCATTACGGTCAAGCCCGGCTATGAACGCGCTTTGGCTGCGGCGTTGGGCGACGATGCAGATGCAAGCATTGGCGGCGAAACGGGACGCCGCTGGCTTGGCGGGGTCGCGCCAATGAGCAAGCTGGCCAATGATGCGCTGATCCAATTTGTGGATACACCGCCAGAACTGGCCGCGCGGCTGTCAATGGTTCGTGTCGTGGAAACAGACGATGGCCAAGCGCTTGCATCTGGCGAACGCATGGTAACGTTGTCCGGAAAACTCCGACGGTGGGATGGCTTTGCGACCGATGGTGATGGCGCGACCATTGCAGAGCAATTGGTCCGCGCCAACCGCCTTGCGGAACTCGATTTGCTCATCATGCCTGCGCAAGGCGCACTGGATGCACAGGCGCAAAGCCTATTGCAGATGACGGACAAGATTGAAACTGCGCAGGACGCGGTCCGCTCGGCAGCGGCGGCGCGTGTGGTGACTGAAGGCCAGTTGCGGCAAGCACTGCGCGCCGTCGATCAAGCCGAAGATGCGCTGACGCGACTGAAATCTGCAAAGGCCGCGCTTGGCGACCGAATGGCCGCAGCCGAGCAAGATTTAGCCGAGGCGCAAGCGGAGCGCAAAGCAGCAGAGACGGCACGCAACGCCCTGCCCGACGGGTCGCATCATGCGGACCTCGTGCAAAGCCTCGCCACCGCGCATGAGGCAACCCGCGATTTAATGGCTCGCAATCAGGCAGACCTGTCCGCGCTGGAACAACGCATCGCGCAAAGCCGCGAACGGCGTGCCGTGACGATGGCCGAAATTCGCAGCTGGCAGGAACGCGCCGGCGAAGCCGAACGCCGGATTGCTGAAATGAACACACGCAGCGCGGATATCTTTACTGAGCAAGAGGCGATGGCGGGAAGGCCGGAAATCCTAGCGCGTGACATTGCTACTTTGCGGGCAGACAAAGATGAGGTGGCCGAGAAACTCGCTGGCCTGCAAACCGCCGAGACGGCCCATGAAGCGACGTTGCGCGCACTGGAAAGCGAACTGGCAGCAGCGGCGGAGCGCCTGTCGATTGCCCGCGAGGCCCGCGCTGGCGCCAATGCGCGCGCCGAAAATCAGGAACAGCGTCGCGTTGAAATGGACCGAATTTCCGGAGAACGGTTCGAATGCCCGCCACCTGTCCTGCCGGAAAAGCTGAACTTTGACGAAGATGCGATGGACGATGCCGCCGTGGAATCGAACCGGCTCGACCGCTTGCAAAATGAGCGAGAGCGGATCGGCCCAGTCAACCTCATCGCAGCTGATGAGCTCACCGAACTGGAAACACAGCAAGGGGCCAGCGTTGCCGAAAGCGAAGAGCTTACCCTCGCCATCAATCGTCTGCGCGGATCCATCGGCAGCTTGAACCGCGAAGGCCGCGCACGGCTGCTGACCGCATTTGAAGCTGTCGACGGCCACTTTCGCCGCCTGTTTGCGACGTTGTTCAATGGCGGACAAGCGCATCTGGCCTTGATTGACAGTGACGATCCGCTGGAGGCAGGTTTAGAAATTTTCGCGCAACCACCGGGCAAAAAGCTTCAGTCGCTGACCTTACTATCGGGTGGAGAACAGGCGCTCACGGCGGTTGCGCTTATCTTTGGTTTGTTCCTCACCAACCCCGCGCCCATTTGCGTGCTCGACGAAGTCGACGCGCCACTTGATGACGCCAATATCGAACGCTTCTGCGACTTGCTCGACGCGATGACGCGTGAGACCGATACACGCTACCTCATCGTCACGCACAATGCCGTGACGATGAGCCGGATGCACCGATTGTTTGGCTTAACAATGGTCGAACAGGGCATCAGCCGACTGGTATCAGTTGACCTTGGGGGCGCAGAGCAATTACTGGCCGCAGAATGACTTTACATGGCCCCATCACCAACAGCTTTATTTCGCAACGCCTTCGGCTGAACTATATCGATTGGGGCAACCCCGATGCGCCACCCTTGCTTTTGGTCCATGGCGGCCGCGACCATGCGCGCAGCTGGGACTGGGTGGCTGAGGAATTGCGCCATGATTGGCATATCATTGCACCTGACTTGCGTGGCCATGGTGACAGCGCATGGTCCCCGGATGGCAATTACGAAATGTCAGCGTTCGTGTACGACCTTGCGCAGTTGATCCATCAGCTAAATCTTACCTCCGTCAGCATCATCGCGCATTCGATGGGCGGAAATATTGCGACGCGCTATGCAGGGCTCTACCCGGAAAATGTCCGGAAATTGGTCACGATCGAAGGACTGGGTCTATCCCCGAAAATGCAGGTGGAACGGGACGCCGTTGGCATTCAGAGACGTTTCCGCCAGTGGATAGAGGATAAACGCAACGCCGCCGGTCGCTCACCCAAACGCTACCCCAATATCGAAGCTGCTTATGAACGGATGAAGACCGAAAACAGCTATTTGACCGACGAACAAGCGCGTCACCTGACGGTCCATGGCATCAGCCGCAACGAAGACGGCAGTTGGAGCTGGAAATTTGACCATTACCTAAACGTCTGGTCCATTTTTGACATGCCTCGCGAAAATCTTTTAACATTGTGGCAGTCAATCAGTTGTCCGTTGATGATGATGTATGGCGCCGATAGCGGGGCATCCAACCCCGAAAAGGATGGCCGCATTGCGCATCTCCCAACGGCAAAGGTCGTGGAATATGAAAATGCCGGCCACTGGCTGCACCATGACCAGTTTGACCGCTTCATGGCCGATGTCAGGGCGTTTCTGTAGGGTCCTGACCCTAACCAATCATCGCACGCAAGTTGGCAATGGTGTCGGCCTCGTCTGCGGGCTTGTCCCGGCGCAAGCGCGAGATTCGCGGGAAGCGCATGGCGATGCCGGATTTGTGCCGCTTGGATTCGTGCACCGCGTCAAATGCTACCTCAAGCACCAGCGATTTTTCGACTTCGCGCACAGGGCCAAAACGCGCGACCGTGTTGTTGCGCACGAAGCGATCAAGCCACTTCAATTCTTCATCGCTGAACCCTGAATAGGCCTTACCCACGGGCAACAAAGCGCCATCCGGCGTCCAGCAGCCGAAGGTATAGTCTGAATAAAAAGAAGAGCGTTTCCCGCTACCGCGCTGCGCGTACATCATCACGCAATCGGCCACGAGTGGTTCACGTTTCCATTTGTACCAAAGGCCAACCTTGCGGCCCGCCAAATACGGCGACTCACGCCGTTTGAGCATGACGCCTTCAATCGCCACCGCACGCGCAGCCGCGCGCATTTCCGCCAGATGGTCAAAATCGCGTGCTTCAATGATCACTGACAGATCAAAGCGCACCGCATCAAGTTTGGCCACGAACATCTCAAGCCGGTTGCGCCGCATTGTCCAAGGCAGCGCGCGCACATCCTCCGTCCCGTCGAACAATATGTCATATAGACGCACAAATACTGGATATTCCGCCTGCATCGCTGCGGTCACATTCTTGCGTCCCAGTCGCTGTTGTAAGGCGTTGAAGTTTGCAGCCTCGCCGCCTTGAACATCGCCGCGCACCAGCAATTCGCCATCCACCACGCCGATGCCGTTAAAGGCAGCGGCTATTTCGGGAAATGCGCCCGTGACTTCATCACCGCCACGGCTGAACAACCGGGTTTCACCGCCGGTTGACGCGATCTGGATGCGGATGCCATCCCATTTCCATTCGGCGACATAATCATCAAGATTTACATTGCCATCCTCCAACGGATGGGCAAGCATGAAGGGTCGGAAGAACGCGCTATCGGCAGGGTCGGGACGCTCAGACTTACCTTCGCCCCACGCAAAAAGCTCGGCATAAGGCGGGCGAAGTGCATGCCATACCTCTTCGACATCATCCACAGAAAGGCCAAAGGCTTGTCCAAAGGCGGTTTTGGCGAGGCGCGCGGATATGCCAACGCGCATGCCGCCTGTCGCCAATTTGAGCAGCGCATAACGGCCATTGGCATCCAGCCGGTCCATCAATTCCGCCAGCACCGCCGGCGCACGCGCGCGGCTTGTGCCGCTCAGCACGTCAATGACTTCAGATACCGTCGGTGCGACAACGGCTTGGCTGACGTCTGGCCACATTAGGGCAACCGTTTCCGCTGTATCGCCGACATAGTCCCGGCTCATGCGGAACAGCATCGGGTCGAACCGTTCTTCCGCCATGGCGCGAATTGCCGCAGCTTTTACCGTTGATATGCTTAGCGTGCCCGCAAGCGCCGCCAGCGCCCAGCCGCGATCCGGGTCGGGCGTCGTGCGCAGATAATCGGCCATCAACCTGACCTTATGGTCGCGCGACCGCGTGTAGATCAGTCCGTCGAGGAGCGCGGCAAAGGCCTGCATCAGCCCTCATCCTCTTCTTCACGGCCGACAAGATCGAGTGCACGCGCCTTCAACTGGTGCAATTCACACCACCGCCCAAGCGCGTCGGTGCGGCCATGGGTAATCCATGTTTCGGCTGGCCGAAGCTCCAATAAAGTGTCCGTCAACTCAGTCCAATCCGCATGGTCCGAAATAACCAGCGGCAGTTCGACATTGCGTTGCCGCGCACGTTGCCGCACCCGCATCCATCCCGATGCCATGGCGGTAATCGGGTCGGGCAGCCTTTGGGCCCATCGGTCATTCATCGCCGAGGGCGGGGCAATGACAATCGCGCCTTTTATCTCGGCCTTGGCAAGTCCGGTCGCCAGTATGAGTTCCCCCAAAGGTACATTATGCGCCGCGTATAAATCGCACATTTTCTGCATCGCGCCGTGGATATAAATAGGTGCGTCGAAGCCAGCGCGGCGCAGTTCAGCGATGACACGCTGCGCCTTGCCAAGCGCGTACGCTCCAACAACGATGCAGCCATCCGCATTGGCTTCGCGCGCGGCGAGCAATTTGGCAATCTCGCCCTCAATAGGTGGATGCGTGAATACGGGCAGGCCAAAAGTCGCCTCTGTAATCAGAACGTCGCAAGCAACCGCTTCGAACGGCGCGCAGGTGGGGTCGAAACGCCGCTTATAATCCCCCGTCACCACCACCCGCTCGCCCGCATGCTCAAGCAGGATTTGCGCAGAACCCAAAACATGTCCTGCCGGATGAAAGCTGATCTTCACGCCATTGGCCTCAAAGCCATCACCATAAGCGATCGGCGTACCCATCTCTGTGCCATAACGCAGCGCCATGATCGCAAGCGTTTCTGGCGTGGCCCAAACGGCCCCATGCCCACTGCGGGCATGGTCGGCATGACCATGCGTCACCAAAGCGCGTTCGGCAGGGCGGGACGGGTCAATCCACATGTCCGCCGGCTTGACATAAATGCCGTGCGCATGTGGTTCGATCCAATGTTGGGCTGCAGTTCGGGAGATAGTGCTTATCCTTTTCTGCCGCCAGATATGGGGTGCAGAGGGTGCGATGTAAACCAATCGCACCAAATGACATGCATTGCGCATAGACATTCAGATATTTAGAACATAAATGGAACAAATGTCGCAGATTCAAATATCAGAAAAGCTAGCCATTCTCGCCGACGCGGCGAAATATGACGCATCCTGCGCGTCTTCCGGGACGGCAAAACGCTCAAGCAGCAAATCGGGCGGGATTGGATCGACCGAGGGTATGGGCATTTGCCATGCATATGCGCCCGATGGCCGGTGCATATCACTATTGAAGATCTTGCTGACCAATAGCTGCATTTTCGACTGCCATTATTGCATCAATCGCAAAAGCTCCAACGTCCGCCGCGCGCGTTTTACGCCAAAGGAAGTCGTCGATCTCACGCTCAATTTTTACAAGCGCAACTATATTGAGGGGCTGTTCCTCTCGTCGGGCATCATCAAAAGCTCCAACTATACGATGGAGCAAATTGTCGAGGTTGCCCGCAGCTTGCGTGAGGACCATGACTTTCGCGGATATATCCATTTGAAGACAATCCCCGATGCTGACCCAGAATTGCTGGAGGCCGCTGGTCGCCATGCCGACCGTCTGTCGATCAATGTCGAATTGCCTACGCGCGCTGGCTTGCAAAAGCTTGCACCCGAAAAATCGGAAGAACGGATTGAAGGCGCAATGGACGGCCTTAAAGAAGCTATCCTCGACGGGCGCGACGCGAAGAAAAAATACCGCAGCGCGCCAAACTTTGCACCCGCAGGCCAATCGACCCAGATGATCGTTGGCGCGGACACCGCGACGGACAGCGACATCGTTCGCCGCGCCAATGGGCTGTATGACCGGTTCGGCCTGCGCCGTGTTTATTATTCGGCATTCAGCCCCATTCCAGATGCAAGCGCGGTGCTGCCACTGCAACGCCCTCCATTGATGCGCGAACACCGCTTGTATCAATCGGACTGGCTGATGCGCTTTTACGGCTTTGCGCCGCAAGAGGTGGTCGATGCGGCGGAGCCCGATGGCAATTTGCCTTTGGATATCGATCCTAAACTTGCCTGGGCGTTGAAGCATCGCGCGCAGTTCCCAGTCGACGTGAACAGCGCGCCTAAGGCCATGCTATGGCGCGTTCCCGGGCTTGGCACCAAGGCGGTGGATGCAATCGTCAAGACACGCCGCTGGCGGCGGTTGCGATTGGAGGATGTGGGCAGGCTGACCGTGTCAATCACCAAGATCCGGCCCTTCATCACCGCCGAAGGATGGAGCCCCGGCACGCTGACCGATATGGAGCATTTGCGCGCATCGGTTGCACCCAAGGTGCATCAAATGGAACTGTTTGCGTGATTACCGCGCGGTTGGACAGCGAAGATGACTTTGACGGATGGCGTGCGCAATGCCGTGGCCTGCTGCGTCTTGGTGCGAAGCCTGCCGATGTTGTCTGGCAAATCGGCGCGCAGCGGACTGATCTTTTTGCCAATCCCGACAGCGCGACAGAGGCTTTGCCTATCGCCGTACCGAAAGGTTTTGCCGAACTGTCGCGATCGGTAATTTGCCACAATGATCCAGAACGCTTCGGGTTGCTTTTTCAACTTTTAATCGACCTAAAGGCGGGGCGGCGGCATATGGGCGACCGCGCGGATCCACTGCTACGTAAACTCGACATCATGGCCAAAACCGTTCGGCGCGATATTCATAAGATGCGGGCATTCGTCCGTTTTCGACGGATTGAGGACGATGGTGACGAGCATTTTATCGCTTGGTTTGAACCCGAACATCACATTGTCCGCCGCAACGCGTCGTTCTTCGTCCGCCGTTTTGCTGGCATGCGCTGGTCTATTCTGACGCCGCAGCTGTCGATATATTGGGACAAGGACAAATTGCTCGAGGGTCCAGCCGCGCGCAAGGAAGACGCCCCGTCCGAAGATGCGATTGAGGCGCAGTGGAAGACCTATTACGGTTCGACCTTCAACCCTGCCCGCCTGAAGGTGAAGGCGATGTTGAAGGAGATGCCAAAGAAATATTGGCACAATATGCCAGAGACAGCTTTGGTTTCAGAACTCATCCAGTCAGCGCGAAATCGCGAATTGGCAATGATTGAAAAAGAAACAACCGTGCCCGTAGCCGACACGTTACAATCGCTGCAGGCCGAGGCCGCGCGTTGCCGCCGCTGCCCATTGTTCGGTCCAGCCACGCAGATCGTCTTTGGCGAGGGGCCACAGCGCGCAAAGCTGATGTTTGTGGGTGAGCAGCCCGGCGACCAAGAAGATATGCAAGGGCGGCCTTTTGTGGGTCCTGCAGGGCAGATATTCGACACAGCCTTGACGCAAGCTGGTCTAGATCGCAGCCAAGCCTATGTGACGAACGCGGTGAAGCATTTCAAATTCAAGCCAGAGGGTAAGCGCCGCATTCATGAACGGCCCAATGTTGGTGAAGTCAATCACTGCCGCTGGTGGCTGAAACGTGAAATCGAAATGGTGCAGCCCGACCTCATCGTGGCTTTAGGCGCGACAGCTGCGCGAAGTCTGACGGGCCGCAATGTCGCTATTACGACCATCCGGGGCAACATATTGGAAAGCGAGGAAGGCGTGCCTGTTTTGGTGACAATCCACCCAAGTTACCTGCTGCGCCTTCCCGATGCCGACAAGGCAGCGCAGGAGCGCCGCAATTTCGTCGCGGACCTAAAGCAAGCGCGCGACCGGTTAGAAAAGCTTCAGATAGCAGCGACGTAGAATAACAAGCAGGTTTCGGGAAAAGCATGCGGCAACTGCAGCCCGCCATGCATGAGCGCCGTGCCGCTGAAAATCGCACCTTTACCCTTCAGGTCAAGCATTTCGATTGCGGACGGCCCCTTAATGGGCAGCCAGTTGGTTGGCCAAACAAGCTGGAGCTTATAGGAACGCTGCGGGTCGAGGCCAGTGAACTGCAAACGCCCCGGCAGAACTTTTGCGTCGCTAGCGACATACGCAACCGAATACAGCGCCTCCGACTTATCGCGCGCTATTACCCCACTGGCGATTAACTGCGGCGCACTATCCAAGCGATAAAGGTCACCATTATGCAGCAAAGCGCGATGTATTTTATGCAAATTGATGGCGTTTTTGAGCACATCAAGGTCCGCCGCCCGCTCGGTCAGCAAATTCAGCTCAAGCCCCATATGCCCCATAAGCGCCGTTGCCGCGCGCATTTCCATCGACAGCCGCCGTCCCGTCACATGACATTTTGCTGGCCCTACATGGCAACCCAACACTTCGAGAGGCAGGAAAAAGCTGGCGCCGCGTTGAATAACTTGGCGGTCTAGCGCGTCATTGCTGTCGGACGTCCAAACACGGTCGCTATGCGCCAGCACGCCCATATCCGCCCGTGCGCCGCCCGAAGAGCAACTTTCGATTTCGACATGCGGGTGTGCGCTGCGGACGCGGTCAAGCAACGCATAGAGCGCCCCGACCTGCACAAAAGCACGCGGCACACCCGATGAATCGCCCGGATGGCTGAGGTCGCGGTTCATGTCCCATTTGATGTAACGTATGTCATGATCGCGCAAAATTGCGTCGATGGCATTGAACAGATAATCTGCGACTTCTGGCCGGCTTATATCCAGCGCTAACTGTGACCGGAACGGCACCTGCTCAACGCCTTCGAGGCCCAAGACCCAGTCCGGATGCGCGCGATAGAGGTCGCTGTCGGGGTTGACCATTTCGGGTTCGAACCACAGGCCGAATTCCATGCCAAGCTTGGTCACATGGTCGACCAATGGACCAAGTCCATCGGGATAGACATCCCGCGAAACTGTCCAGTCCCCTAAACCCGCACGGTCATGGCGGCGGCCACCGAACCAGCCATCATCCAGAACAAAGCGCTCTACGCCAATGTCCGCTGCGCGGGTGGCAAGCTCCTTCAGTTTTTCGACATCATGGTCGAAATAGACGGCTTCCCAAGTGTTGTAGTGGACCGGACGCGGCTTCGCCCGCATTTCGGGGCAAAGCAATTTTGCGCGCACATGGTCATGGAACTTGCGGCTTAGCTTGCTAAGCCCCTGTCCGCTATAGGCCGCGACAATCTCCGGGCTTGCAAATGTCTCCCCCGGCGCAAGCTGCACTTCGCCGGGCAGCAGCAATGCACCAAGGCTCACCAACACCCGCCCATCGGTTAGCGAATCCACGCGGATGCGGTGGTTGCCGCTAAATGCCAGATGAAAACCATAGGCATCGCCGGTGCTTTCATGGGTATCGGTGGCAGCCAGCAAGATAGCGGGGTAGCTGAAATGCGAGGTCCGCCCGCTGCGGTTCTCGCGCAGATAGGTTGCGGCATTGCGTGCCACCCGCTCCTGCGTAAACTCCTGCGTCCAACGACCGGTAAAACCGATGATATCAGTCATCGCGTCCGGCACGGGCAGGCAGGCGGTCATCATGTCGCTCACATCAAGCGGGGTTGCCCCATAATTGGTCAACGTTGACCGGATACGCAGCACGCCGGTTCTGGCATCAAAATCAATCTCATATTCCAACCCAAGCCGCGTGCGTTCATCGCGGCAGATGATCTTGGCACCACCTTCACGCAGTTCGACCGCTCCAACCTCAAACAGGCTGCCCCAATCTTTGCCCGCACGGTGCGCAGCAAAGCCATGCAACATCGGATGACCAAGCCCAGGCTCCATCGCCAAGGACAAGGGCAATGCCACATCCGCCACGCCATGCATGCCCTGCCGCGCAAACAGGCCTTTGAGCTCCGCGCAATCTGTATCCGCGTGCAAAGCGGCCCCCCAATATAGGATCGACACAGGCGCACCCTTGGCACAGGCCAATATCAAGGTCGCGTCCGCAGCATCAAATCGCACATGGTCCAACTGCTGATCCTCTCACCTCAAACCAGCGGCGCGAACACAATTGTTTGTGTTTCCTGCACAGCCGTTTAATTCATGGCGTAAGCAAAAAGAGCAAATGCGCAGCTTTGCAATAAAATTCATCGGGGGGTGTATGTTCTCAATTAGCAATAGCGTGGGGCAAATCGCCATATTCGTCGCGCTTGCCGCGCTTATTGCTCTGCTGACCTATTGGAAAGTGCACGGCAAAGCTGCGCAGCAACGCACATCGGGCGACGGTTCAACGAAAGAAGTATTTCTGGCTGGCGGCGGGCTCACATGGCTTTTCGTTGCAGGCTCAATCACATTGACCAACCTGTCGACCGAGCAACTGGTGGGCATGAACGGGAATCAGATGCTCCTGCTCGCGTGGTGGGAACTGTCGGGTTTCGTCGGGCTTTTGATTTTGGCCTATGTTTTCGTGCCGATTTATTATCGCAACAATTGCACAACCGTAACCGAGTTGCTTGAACGCAGATATAAAGGCGGAAGCATTCGTACTGTGATCTCCGCATTATTTCTGCTGGGTAATATCCTGATTTATTTACCTGCCGCGCTATATTCCGGCAGCCTGTTTTTGAAATCTATGTTTGGCGTGGATTGGTCCTTGCTCTGGTTCGCAGCGCCCATGGCGATAATTGCTGCGGTATACACGATTACCGGAGGCCTGCGCGCAGTGGCGGTCATGGATACCTATTCGGGCATTGGGGTATTGGCGATTGCATTTCTGGTCGTGATACTCGCGCTGGCTGCGGTCGGGTTTGACCTTTCAACGGTTCCGGCCGAGCGCACCTCGATGATCGGCAGCATCGATTCCCCCATTCCGTTTCACACTTTGTTCACAGGCATGATTTTCATCCAGATATTCTATTGGTCGACCAACCAAAATATCACGCAAAAGGCGATGACAGCGCCGACTGTCAAAGAAGCGCAAAAAGGGGTGCTGGCGGCGGCGGTTGTGCGTATATTGATCATCCCCGCGATCGTCGTGATCCCGGGCGTTGTTGCGTATAAATTGTTCGGCAGCTTGGGCGATGCGGCATATGGCAAACTGGTTGCCCATGTTTTGCCAAATTGGATGTCCGGCGCATTTGCAGCGATGATGATGGCGGCGGTTATTGCCCATACGAGCGCGATATTGAACAGTTCGGTGGCGCTCTATTCCGTCGACTTTCACGACAAGTTCATCCGCCCCGTGACCAACCATTGGCAACTTGCCGCCATTGTGTCCGTAGTTTTGACGGTCACCTCGATCTTACTCGTTCCGGTATATGAAAATGCCGAGAGCATCATCAATCTTTTGCAGCAGTTGAACGGGCTTTCGTCCATGCCCATCCTGTCGACCTTCGTTACTGGCCTGTTGTTCCGGAACATGGACGGGCGCGCCGCAATCGCGGGGTTGATTTGGGGCGTCGCATTATACGCATTCCACAACTTCGTCTTATATGTTCCGGACACGCTGTATGCGGGTGAAACATTTTACCAGCATATTGGGATTGGCTGGCTACATTATATCGACGTTATGGCGATCGTACTGGTCACATCGGGATTGACTGGCTTGGTGGTCAACCGCGTCATCTTTGGCAATCGTGCCGTGTTTATTTGGAGCAAGGAGGGACGCCGGCTTTCGGCGCTGGAAATATGAGCACATATATTCTCGTCATCGACGAAGGCACGACATCGACCCGTGCCGTTCTTTTTGCTGCAGACGGCACAGCCGTCGACAGTTGCCAGCGCCCACTGACTCAGCATTATCCGCAAGCTGGCCTTGTCGAGCATGATGCAACGGAAATTTGGAACCTCACCCTCGCCTGCGCGCAGGAGATGGTGGCCAAGGCTGGCGGTGCTGACCAGATTGCCAGCATCGGCATCACCAACCAGCGCGAGACCGTCGTGTTCTGGGACAGAAGAACAGGCAATCCCTTGGCACCCGCCATCGTGTGGCAAGACCGCCGGACGGCAGACATGTGCGCCGCGATGAAAGACCAAGGCGAAGAACCCGTCGTTCAGGCGAAGACCGGACTGTTGTTGGATCCCTATTTTAGCGGCTCCAAAATTGGTTGGGCGTTGGAAAATTGGCCACAGCTGAAGGAAGCGGGCGCAAATCTCGCGGTTGGAACGGTCGAGAGCTACCTTGTGTACCGATTGACCGGCGGAAGCCATATCACCGATGCCAGCAACGCCGCGCGCACTGCATTGATGGCGATTGGCAGCGGCGGTTGGGACGATGGGTTAATGGACCTGTTCGGTGTCCCGCGCGACATTCTACCCGAAATCACCGATTGCGCCGGCGACCTTGGCACAACATTGCCAGAACATTTCGGCGGTGCAATCCGCATTTGCGGCATGGCCGGTGACCAGCAAGCCGCGACCATTGGGCAAGGTTGCTTCGCAATTGGGCAAACCAAAGCAACATTTGGCACTGGCGCATTTGTGCTTACGCAAACCGGCACCACCTTGCGTCAGTCGCGCCACCGTTTGCTGTCCACCATATTGTACCAATTGAATGGGGAACGTCATTACGCGCTTGAAGGTTCGGTGTTTGTCGCAGGTAGCCTTGT
>NZ_JBIKPH010000007.1:0-44487 GCF_044357595.1 Sphingorhabdus sp.
GGCTCTATCCTGAGCATCTGCGCAGCACTCAACATCGGTAAGTCACCCATCAAATCCTCCTTCATTACGGAGAGTTTGAATCAGACGTGCCGACCCAATGCAACTAATTTAACGCATCCTGAGCCTAAACAGCGAAACAGGTTGGATCAATAGATGGCCGAATGGTGCCTTCCTCAACGCCCTGCTTCAACCAACGTTCGGCGTCACGCCGAAATATAAGATAGTTCGGGGCCAATCGAGCCCCAAACCTCAGTGATGCTGCTGATCGACCCAAGCCATGTAATACAAACGATGGTGCGGTTCGTCTAAGGTGCTACCCTGAAATGTGACGAGAAATTTATGGTGTCGGACATGCAAGGAGCCGGACGCATTAAGCCCTCGAAGGCCAGCCAAGCACGCTCCCTTTATAATCGCATCAACCGTTTGCATCCCGCTATTCTTGCGGGAGCGACACGCTATTCCCAATAACGCATTTCCATTTTATCAACATAAATGTTGATAATTATTTTGATTGCGATAGTGTTGCTGATATTGAGCACGAGACTGGAATGAAAGGTAAGGGCTATGAAATTTGAAACTATCATTTATGAAAAAAAGGATCGGATCGCGACGTTGACGCTGAACCGTCCGCACACCGGTAATGCGATCTCGAAGCAGCTGCGCGATGAGCTAGACATGGTGATGGACGATCTTGACGATGATGATGAGACGCGGGTCCTGATAATCAAAGCGGCGGGCAATCATTTCAGCACCGGCTATGATCTCAAGGAATTCTCATATCTTTGGGATGCCGAGAGCGCACAGAATGAACAGCAGCGCCGCCCGCATAGCCGCTCTCCAATCTGGTCGCGACACCGTTTCCATCTTTCGCGCGAGCGCTGGATGCGGCTCTTCCATCTGCGTCAGGCGACGATTGCGGTGATTCATGGCCACTGTGTAGCAGGCGGGCTTGATCTGGTCGGCGTTTGCGATATTGCATTTGCGGCGGACGATGCGTTGCTGGGGCAGCCGGAGGCTCGCGCGATGGGTGAGCTCCATGTCTTTGCCTTCTGGCCAATCCATCTAGGTATGCGCAAAACCAAGGAATGGTTGTTCACTGGCGATAATATGACCGGCACCGAAGCCGAGGAGCTTGGGCTCGTCAACAAAGCGGTGCCGCACGGCGAGCTCGAGGCCGTGGCGCAGGCATATGCCGAGCGTGTCGCCAATGTACCACTCGACGCGATCTACAGTCACAAGGAAATTACTAATCGCTGGTTTGAAGCTGCAGGCATGCATGCTGGCATGGCAGCGGCAAACGATCTGGACGCGATGGGCATTGCTGGCCCTGGCATGGATGATTTCACTAGGGTCTGGCGCGAAGGCGGCGTTCGCCCCGCAGTCCGCATGCGCGATGAACCGTTCAAGCCCCATCGCACCTATCTGGAGGCCTATGCTGCCAAGCGCGACAGGGATGAGCCAAGCGGGGACTGAGAGATGACAACGCCCCGCATCGCAATCGTCACTGGCGCCGCGCGCGGAATTGGCGCAAGCATTGCTCTACGATTGGCTGAGGATGGTCATGATATAGCCGTACTCGATCTCGACGAATCAACCTGCGCAGCGACGGTGGCAGCAGTTACTCAGCTTGGACGGCGCGCGGTGGCGATAGGCGCAGATGTCGCCGACGAAGCTGCAATAAGGGCCGCTGTTGCCAAGGTCGTCGGGGCGCTTGGCGGGCCAACAATACTCGTCAACAATGCCGGCATAATTCGAGATCGCAGCCTTGCAAAAATGACAATCGACGATTGGGACAGCGTGATTACCGTCAATCTGCGCGGCGCATTTCTCATGAGCCGCGAGCTGCAGCCACATATGCGGGCCGCGGGCTGGGGACGGATTGTCAATCTATCGAGCACTGCAGCGTTAGGTAATGTCGGAGAGGCTAATTACTCGGCAGCGAAGGCCGGTGTGCAGGGCTTTACCAAGTCACTCGCCCTTGAACTTGGGCGCTACGGCATCACCGCGAACGCGGTTGCCCCAGGGTTTGTCGTAACCGAGATGACCAGAGCCGTTGCCGAACGAACTGGAATGTCGTTTGACGAGATGAAGCAGCAACAGATTGACGCCACCGCTGTTGGCCGAACCGGACAGCCAGAGGAAATCGCGCACGCTGTTTCCTTTTTCGCCGATGAACGGTCCGGCTTTGTGACTGGACAGATACTCTATGTCGCTGGAGGGCCGCGCGGATGACTTTGCACCCCCAACTCCAGACTATGATTGATAGCATGGTCGGAGCGCCACCAATGGATTCTTATGAACCCGAAATGCTGCGCACGATCTATGAGGATATGTCGGCCAAAGCCCGGCCGCCTTATGTTGCCTATGTTGAAGACAGGATGATACCCGGCCCACGCGGCGAAATTCGGGTGCGCATCTACCGTCCGGATCTAGCGCCCAGCCACCCTGTTATTGCTTATTTCCACGGTAGCGCATTTGTAATCTGCAGCGTCAACACCCACGATGTACTGTGCCGCTATTTGTGCTTGCGGGCGAATGCCGTGGTAGTGTCCGTGGACTATGGTCTTGGCCCGGAAGACAAGTTTCCAGCCGGGCCAGATGACAGCCTCGCTGCGGCACGCTGGGTCGCGGCAAATGCTTCAGCCTTTGGCGGCGATCCGACGCAGCTTATCATGGCTGGCGACAGTGCGGGAGCGACGATGGCAACCGTTACCTCGATGCGCATTCGCGATGAAGGTGGGCCAAAGGTCAAGGCGCAACTCCTAATCTATCCCGTCACCGACTATCCCGATAATGCACCCCCCTCCTATTTTGAGCGTTCCCAGGGTTGCGGGATGCTGACAGCAGAGGCAATGCGTTGGGGCTGGTCGCATTATCTTAAGGACCCTGCCGATGGAGCTCACCCTCATGCCTCGCCGAATCGTGCGACCGATCTGGGTAGCTTACCTCCTGCCTATGTCATCACCGCAGAGTATGACATTCTGCGCGATGAAGGCGAAGTCTATGCGAGACAACTGAAGGAAGCGGGAGTAGATACGACGCTCATCAGATACAGCGACATGAACCACGGCTTCATGGGAATGGTCGGCAGTCTTGATCGTGCTGATGAAGCTTTGGCTGCGGCTTGCGATTGGCTGGCCACTCGTCTTTAACCCAGAGTGATGCGCGACTGTTGCCGCAGGCGGCTTGTGAGCCGCCAAAACATGATCGCCAAGGGTCTTGATATGACCAATGCCGCTATTGGATCGCGTATTGGCGACCTGCGCAGGGGAACAGCTAAATCGATTTCCGTTCTCCAAAATGCGCGCGGTTCGACACCATGTGGCCAGTGTCAACGACCCTCCATCTGCGACCGCGCGCTTAGGCCAAAAGCCACTGCGGCCGATCCCAAGAGCAGCGAGACATTCGCCAGCAAAGCAATGTCGTAAGATCCGAATTGATCGTGCAGATGCCCCATCAACAATGGCCCTAAGCCAAAGCCGAATGAGAAGAGGCTGTAAGTCCAGCCATAGATCGCGCCGAACGCCCGTTGGCCAAACAGCCGAGAAGTGAGATAAGCAAGCAGATCAAGCTCTGCGCCCAACAATAATCCTATCAAGATGACGCCCGGCAATCCAAATCGCAAGCCCCCGAGCCAGATGAGCGCGATACCCAACGTCCCCAGACAGATCACCAAAACTGTTACAAGTCCAACCGGAAACCGGTCAAGGCTGAACCCGGTAAGCAACCGGCTGAACGTGCTCGAAATGCCGATCAGAGACGCAAGACCCGCCGCCGTTGCTGCGCTTGCTCCATAGTCTTGAAACAAGGGGTTCAAATGGACGACCATACCGCCGATACCGAGCGCCATACTGAACGCTAGGACTGAAACCATTGCGAAAGCTCGCGTGTTGCAGGCTTCGCGAAATGTCATTCCGGTCTTGGGTGTTCCACTAATGTTGGCTAGTTCATCACGTTTCTCAGAAGGCCGAAATCCAAACCAAACAATTGGTGCAGCCAGCATTGCCGCCGCTGCCACGGCCCAATAACCGGCCTGCCAGCCGTAGTTTGCGATGACGGCTGTGACCACGTTCGGGACCCAGAATCCAGAGAGGCCTGCGCCGGTCAAAGCGATACCGAGCGCCAATCCTCGTTGCTTGTCAAAACCCGCAGCTATTGGCCGGAGTAAAACAATAGGAGTGGATCCCACACCACACAATGCGATCATGAAGTAGAAAATCCAAAGCCCAGGAAGTGTCTGGACAGTGAGCGACATGACTACCACCATTGCAGCATAGCTCACCAAACTGATCGAGCCGACGGCTGCCGCTCCAAATCGGTCGCCAAGCCGGCCGACAACAGGGCCAAACAGAAAGACGCCAAGCGTCAATATCGTTGAAGCAAGCGAAACGTCACCTCGGCTCCAGCCGAAGGCAGAATTGAGTGGAACCATAAACGAACCCAAGCCATAAACCATTGTTGCGTTCATGCTGGCAGTAAGGCCCAACGCGGCGCAAAGTAGTAAGAGCTTGCGCCCCTCAAACTCGCTGCGAACAATGGTGCCAGCTGTCTCACTCATCGTTTAGTTTCCCAGTCGAAGTCGATCCCGTCATCCTGCGCCACGACGCCCGAATGCACTTTTATTTCTGAGCCTGGCTCCACCCGAAATACCAAGACCCAAATCACGGCTCATCGTTAGCGCTCCCAAATATGAAATAATCTCAAGTTTGCACTCGACAAACAGAATAATCAACATATATGTTGAATTAAGGATCGGATCACATTTTTCTGTCGCTAGACCGGAAGTTGAGGATGGTTACACGCATGGGTAGAGAAGACAGCTGTCGCCGCCATAACCGGCGCACCTGCCGCCATCGATTTTCTGGTCGACCATGCCGGCTGGACTTTTGATGAATTGAAGGAGAAACCCTATGATATTGATCAGTGCAACCCCCAGCCCCTTCGCTCGCAAAGTGCGCATCTCAATGATCGAAAAGGGGATACCCTTCACGGTTCAGAATGAAGTGCCCTGGCACGCCGACACCAAGACACGGCTCTATAATCCGCTTGAGCAACTACCCATATTGATCCGCGATGACGGCGATCCGGTGTTTGAATCGACCTATCTGATGGACTGGCTTGAGCATCAATATCCTGAGCCCTCCATGCTCCCAGCCGACCGCACGCTCGCGATGGAGGCGAAGCTGGTCCACACCATTGCCGAGGGCGTGGCCGACGCGACGGTATTGCTCTTCTGGGAAATGCAGCGTGAACATATCAGCGCTGAATGGGCCAGTCGCCAGTTGCGCAAAGTGAAAGGCGGCTTGACCGATCTTGATCGCCGTGTGGGAGACCAGGAGTTCGTTGTTGGCGATCGGTTCGGGCTGGCGGACATCGCGGTGATTGCGCTGCTGGGCATGCAGGATACCGTGATCGAGTCACAATTGATCCCAGCTTGGCAGAACTATGCGCCTGATATGGATGCGTGGAATGTGCTGTATCCGAATTTGAAACGGTTTGAAGCACACCACCGCGACCGCCCCTCGGTCAAGGATACCGCGCCGTTCATGTTTGATCTGGCGGAAAAAATTGTTTGAGGGGACTACTCCTCAAATATTGCCACGGCGCGTGTCCACCCTGCGGACGCCGCCCGTATCTTCATTGGAAAGCAGGCAATTGTAAAACCCGTCGCTGGGAGCACCTCGAGATTGTGGAGCTTCTCCAGATGGCAATATCCGATATCCCGCCCAGCCTTATGGCCTTCCCATATGAGCCCGGCATTACCCGTCGCTTCATAGGCTTCACGTGTATGGACGAAGGGTGCGTCCCAGCTCCAGCCATCGGTGCCGGTCAGCCGCACACCGCGTTCAAGCAGGTATATCGTCGCTTCATAGCCCATGCCGCAGCCCGCGGTCACATAGTCGTCCTGCCCATAGCGCTTGCCTGCCGCCGTATTGACCACGACGATTTCGAGCGGCGACAGCGTGTGGCCGATGCGCGCGAGCTCGGCCTCGACATCGGCAGCGGACACGACATAGCCATCGGGCAGCGCTGTGAAATCAAGCTTCACGCCGGGCTGAAAACACCAATCAAGCGGGACTTCATCAATCGTGATTGCGCGCTCGCCCTTATTCATCGTTGACGCGAAGTGATAGGGCGCGTCGAGGTGCGTGCCATTGTGCGTGATCAGCTCGACCTTCTCAATCGCCCAGGCCTCGCCATCGGGCAGGTCTTCAGGCTTGAGGCCGGGGAAGAAGTTGATCAGTGACGGGATAGAGGTGTTGTGATCAATATACTCGATCTTGGGCTGATAGGGTGGTGGATCGGAGATCACGTCATTTTCGAGATAGATGGAAAGATCAACAATCGTCCGTGCCATAACCTAAAACTCCACCCTGTCGCCGCCCTTGAGGTTCAACATAGCGCGGGCCTCTGCGGGGTTTGCGGGCTCATGGCCCATTTCGCGGATGATCCGTACGATCTTCTCAACCTGCTGCGCATTGGAGACAGCAAGCTGCCCGCGTTCGATGAACAGGCTGTCTTCTAGCCCGACGCGGACATGCCCACCCATCAGGGCGGCTTGCGTCAAGAACGGCATCTGATGTTTCCCCGCCGCGAGCACCGACCATTGGAAGCTATCCTTGCCAAACAGGCGGTCTGCAGTCGATTTCATGAACATCAGATTTTCAAGATCGGGGCCAATGCCGCCCAATATGCCGAAGATCATCTGGATAAAGAACGGCGGCTTGACCGCGCCAGAGTCAACGAAATAGGCAAGATTGTAAAGATGCCCGACATCATAGCATTCATGCTCAAACCGTGTGCCGGCCTCGCCCATTGTCTCTAAGATCGTGGCTATATCGCGGAATGTGTTGCGGAAGATGAAGTCGTCTGACCCAAGGATATAGTCCTTCTCCCACTCGTGCTTCCAGCTGCTGATCCGCTTGGCGGCGGGGAACATGGCGAAGTTAATCGTGCCCATGTTAAGCGAACACATTTCGGGCTTGAACCGCACGGCGGCTCGCAACCGCTCGACCAGCGGCATCGTCGCCGAGCCCCCGGTCGTGATGTTGACGATGGCATCTGTGCGTTGTTTAATGACGGGAAGGAACTGGTTGTAAACCTCCGGATCACCGGTAGGCTTGCCGTCTTCGGGCATCCGCGCATGGAGATGGAGGATCGCAGCCCCTGCCTCAGCCGCCGAAATGCTCTGTTCTGCAATTTCGGCGGGTGTGCAGGGCAGCGCGGAGGACATGGTCGGCGTATGCGCACCGCCCGTCACGGCGCAGGTGATGATGATCTTGCTCATTTGGGTCCCATCAAAGAACGGTGAAGGCCCAGCCGGTCGGCAGTCACCTGAACGCGGGCGACTTTGCCACCCGCAACGTCGAATATCCCTGAGAGGTGGAGGGTGACGATCTGGCCCGTTCGTGCTGGGTCAATATCCTCAAAGCCACCAGTGTAGGTTCCGGTGCAGCTGAGGTGGAACGCGCCGCGCTGTCCGGCCGAGAAAAGCTGATTGATCGTAACGGCATCAATCATCAGGAGCTCGACAAAGCGCGGTCCCTCGGCGCTAATTTCATCAATGCGTGATGTGTCGGTCCAGCTGTCAGGAGTAACGAGCCATTCACGAGCCAGCGCCTCAACCGCCGTGTCGGGTGCCTCACATGGCGCATCCCAAGGGGCGGGGTGCGGCGACTTCACGACATCGCAGGTTGCGTCAGCCAATTGCCGTTTGCGTGCGTAATAATCCTCTTCTGCCCAGCCCTTACACAGGCGACCATTCTTGATGCAGAAAAGGGTGACCCCTCCCCATGTTGACAGGCGACCACCATGTCGGTGAGACGCACCATGTTCGGTAAAGCGCATCGCAACCGCATCCGGGCCGATAACCGTATCATGGACAGTGACGCACAGGCCGGGAAATTGCTCCAGTTGCGCAGCAGTTGCAGGAAGGTATTTGTCATCCCGCCCGGCCAGCAGAAACCCGCCGATGCTCAGTGCATAATCGGGTTCCATAATCGTCTCGACTGTCGCAACATTGTGGCAAGTGAGAAAATCGACTGCAAAGCCGCGCAGCAATTGGGCCGATGCACCGATACTCATACGTTGTCTTTCAGCCAAAAAGGGTTGCGCATTTCTTTCTTCAGGATCTTCCCCGCGCCGTTCACTGGCAATGCGGCCACAAAAGCCACCGACGTCGGGCATTTGTAATGCGCCAACCGGTCACGCGTGAATTGGATCAGTTCGGCCTCGCTAAGCCGCGCACCCTCGCGTGCAACGACGAATGCCTTGGGCGTTTCGCCCCAGCGTTGATGCGCGACACCAATCACCGCGACCTGCGCGACACCGGGATGTTCAAACAGGGCATTTTCAATTTCGGTGGGATAGATATTCTCGCCGCCAGACACGATCATATCCTTAAACCGATCATGGATGTACACATAGCCATCGGCATCCTGATACGCCGCGTCCCCGGTACAGAGCCAGCCATCGGACGTGATCGTCTTCGCGGTTTCTTCGGGTTTGTTCCAATATCCAAGCATGTTGACCGCAGAACGGATACGGATTTCGCCTACATCTCCTGTTGAAACTGCTTCGCCCGTTTCCGGATTGATGAGCGCAAGTTCCGCCCAAGGCATTGGCAAGCCGCATGAGCGCAGACGGTGCGCGCGTGGTCCACCGGGATCATGATCCTCCGGCACCAGCGTGATCACCGTGCCGGCTGTTTCGGTCATTCCGTAACAATGGATAAAGCCACAGCGGAACATTTCCATGGCCCGCTTGAGGACCGCTTCCCCTATCGGCGCGCCGCCATAGAGCATACATTTCAGGCTCGACATGTTCATTTCCGCGACGCCGGGAACCTCCATCAGCATCTGGATAACAGTGGGAACAAAAAAGCCGTGGGTGACGCGGTGTTGGCGGATCGCTTCGACAATGTCGACCGGGATGACTTGCTGCATCAAAACCGTGTGTCCGCCCCGACCGAATGCCGACAGTCCATAGCCAATGCCGCCAATATGGAAGAGCGGCATCGCGACCAGATTGACGCCATCCGCGGGGAAATCCCACAACTCGCCTGCCATGCGGTTCATGTAAGAAAGGTTGCGATGGCTTAGTACTGCACCCTTCGGACGGCCTGTTGTGCCTGATGTATAGAGCATCAGCGCGGGTGTGTCGGGTGTAATGGGTTGCTCTGGAGCCTCTGCCGATGCCGCTTCACGCCACGCGGGATAGTCCGCATGCAAATCCATCGTCTCAATCGGCATCTCAGCCTCAGCGAGCAAGTCGCGAAAATCACCCTCGATGATCAACAGGCTTGGTTCCGCATCGGCCAGTATGTCCGCCACTTCGCGGGGCGCGAGCCGCCAGTTCACGGGCAGCAGGATCGCGCCGATAATACCGCAGCCAAAGAGCAATTCATATTGGGCCGGTGAATTGCGCGCGAGGATGGCGACACGGTCCCCAGCTTTTACGCCCTGTTGGGCCAAAGCTTGGGCGACACGGCGGCACCTTTGGTACATATCACCATAATTGAGCGTCTCCGTTTCGAACGAAAGGCATGGCGCGCCAGGTGTTTGTGTCGCGTGGTTTCGGACCAAATTGAGGATGCTGTCGCCCATCATATCAATAGCTCTTCGGTAATCCAAGGCTATGCGTCGAGACGTAGTTGAGGATCATCTCGCGGCTCACCGGCGCGGTGCGGTGCAGGCGCGCGATGAACCATAGATCAGACAGACCATACTCGTTCGAAAGCCCGTTGCCGCCGTGGACTTGGATCGCCTGATCCAGCGCCTTCAAGGAGGATTCCGCTGCTGCGAACTTGGCCATGTTGGCGGTCTCGGCGGCATCTTCCCCACCATCGCAGAGTTGCGCGGCGCGCGCATTGAGCAAGCGGGCGGCTTGCACGTTGATATAGGCCTCGGCCAGCGGGTGGGCCACGCCCTGATGCGCGCCGATCGGCGTGTTCCACACCGAGCGATCCTTGGCATACTGCGTGGCCTGCGTGATGGCGAAGCGCGAGATACCATTGTTGATCGCAGCGGCCGCGATACGTTCAGGATTAAGGCCCGAGAACACTTGCTTCAGACCCGCCCCCGGCTCACCGATCAGCGCTTCGTCGGGCACTTCGACATTGTCGTAGAACACGGAAAACTGCTTTTCGGAGGTGCGCAGGGCAGAATCGATCTGGGTCATGGAAATGCCCGGCGTGTTGGTCGGCACCACGAACAGCGACAGGCCCTGCCGCGAGCCATCGGTCACCGGCACGCCGTCACGCGCCACGACCATGACCGCGTCCGACTGGTCGATGTCCGAGGTCCAGTACTTCGCACCGTTAATCACCCAGCCATTGCCTTTGCGCACCGCGTGGGTGGTGACCTTGTGGGTGTTCGATCCGGCGTTCGGCTCAGTGATGCCGAAGCACATCTTGCGCTTACCGCTGGCGATGCCAGGCAGCCATTCCTGCTTCATCGCCTCGCTGCCGCAAGCTGCAATGATAGGTGCGGTGATCGAGGAGATGACCATTGAGAGGATCGGGCAGCCGTGCGCTGCGGTTTCCTCGATGCAGATGTTGAGTTCGGCCAGACCGCCGCCACCGCCGCCGTAGGCCTCAGACACGTGCACACCCAGAAACCCAGCTTCGCCCAGCGCTGACCACAGAGCGGTCGGCTGCTCGCCCTTGTTGACGACATCCTGAAAATACTTCCGGCCAAACTTACCGACAAGCTTGCTGACCGCATCGCGCAAATCACGATGGTGTTCAGCAGTGTCGCAGAGCGAGTTTTGAAAAAGTTCCGACGACATCAATCTTCTCTCCATTCATTCCGGCCAAGCAAAGAAGCCTTGGCCGGATTTGACCCCAAGTTTTCCCTTACCGACCATATCGATCAAAATTTGTGGTGCCGCAAACCGGTCACCGTGAGCGGCTTGCAGTGTGCGCGCTATGTCAAGGCGGACGTCTAGCCCGACAATATCGCTTAACCTGAGTGGCCCGACCGGATGCCGATAAGCAAGCACCGCTGCACGGTCGATATCCTCGGCACTAGCAACACCGCTTTCAAGCATGCGCATAGCCTCAAGGCCCGCGATCAGATCGAGGCGGCTGGTCGCAAAGCCGGGCACATCGCGCACGGTCAGCGATTGCTTGCCAAGCCAGCTGACGAAACCACGCGCGGTTTCGAGCGTCGTTTCGGAGGTCTTCTCGCCTCTGATCAATTCGACCAAGGGAAGCGACCAGACAGGGTTGAAAAAGTGCATCCCTAAAAAGGCGGTCGGATCGGGGAGAGCCTCAGCCAGCCGGTCGATCGACATAGCGCTGGTATTGCTGCCGATCATCTTTGGCCTGCGCGCAGCGATGCGGGACAGGATGTTGAGCTTTAGCTCCAAACGCTCAGGCACAGTCTCGATCGCTACGTCCAAACCCTCGGGAATTTCGTCAACATTTCCGATCCGTGTAATGCGCTCGACGAGAGCCTGGCCGCCCGCATCATCAAGCTTGCCGCGCTTGATCGATGACTGGACCGTTTCGGCGACGACCTTGCTGAATGTTGCGCCACGCGCATCATCGGGCTCCACAACCGTCACTAGGCCGCCAGCCATTGCCGTGACATAAGCAATGCCGACACCCATGGTGCCACCTCCAATGACTGCGACGTCGCGCGTCATTTGCCCTTCCAAACGGGTGCGCGTTTCTCGGCAAAGGCGCGCGCTCCTTCCCGTGCGTCTTCAGACGAGAGAACGAACTCAGTCAACGGGCGCTGCCGATCCCATATTTCATCTTCGGGCCAGCTCGCAGATTCCTGAATGATACGCTTGGTCATCAAGGTTGACAGCGGCGCATTGGCGGTGATTTGCGCTGCAAGCGCAAGCGCTTCGGTTAGCGCCTCACCCGAGGACGTTAGGCGATTCACCAGCCCCCAGTGATGCGCGGTCGGCGCACTGATGCGTTCGCCAGTCAAAGCATATTCAAGCGCAATCGCCGCTGGAATACGGCGCGGCAAACGCATGAGTCCGCCGGATCCAGCAACAAGCCCGCGCGTGACTTCGGGTAGGCCAAACCATGCGTTATCAGCTGCAACAATCATGTCGCATGCCAGCGCCAGTTCGCAGCCACCCGCCAGCGAATATCCCTCGACAGCGGCAATCAGCGGCTTCGTCGGCGGCGCTTCGGTCACTCCACCAAAGCCGCGCCCTTGAAGCTCTGGCCGTTCGCCGTTGAGAAAGGCTTTGAGGTCCATGCCAGAGCAAAAGGATCCGCCACGGCCCGTGATGATACCAACGCGCAGTCCGGGATCGTTATCAAGCCGGTCAAGCGCACCTGCGATTGCCAGCGATACCGCCTGATTGACCGCATTGCGCTGCGCAGGGCGATTGATTGCGATTACCAGCGTTGCATTGACCTGGTCGATCTCGACGGGCGCGTCTGTCATCGCACGGCAGCCTTCACAAGCGTTTCAACATGAGACGAGCAGTGAAAATCATCTAAATCAGAAACTTGGGTCATCCTCCACACATCGAGTATTCGGAACGGGTTGTTGATTACAACGCGGCCCTTACTGTTTTTGTAATAGCTTTCCACGCCGGGGTAGGTCCACACCATTTGTTCGTGCGTGGCATCGACCTTGGCGTTATAGGCATCGTGAACGTCCTGCCGGACCTCGACGTGCGTGAAGCCTTTCCCAAACATTTGACGCAGCATCGACATGATATAGTGCATTTGCCGTTCGAGCACGGTAATCAAACTCCCGCCATGACCGAACTGCGTGTTAGGACCGTATAGGCAGAAGAAGTTGGGATAACCTGGCATTACGGTGCCCAGATAGGCGCGGGCATCGTCTCCGCCCCAATCCTTGTGGAGTTCGCGCCCTCCAAGGCCCACGACCTTCATTGGCGCGAGCAGATTGACGACATCGAACCCTGTCGCCCATATTATCACATCTGCCTTGTGGACCGCGCCGTCGCTGATGACGACTGCATCAGGCTTCACCTCGGTCACGCCGCCGGTAACCAAGGTCACCTTTTCGCGCGCCAAAGTGCGGAACCAGCCATTGTCGAGCAACATGCGCTTGCCGAAGGGCGGGTAATCCGGGATGACTTCGGGCAGCAAATGCTGTGCGTCGCCAAGTTCGGTCTTGGCATAGGCCGTAAGCCCCTTGCGATGCAAATCGTTGATCGCATTGATAGAACGGCCTTGGTCGTCCCAGTCGGGATCTTGGGTCAGCGCCTCGTACAATTTGTCATTGAACGCCCAACTCAACCGCAATCGATACCAAAGGCGATATAATGGCACTTTATGGAGCAATCGGCGAAGTGGTTCGGGAATATCCCGACCGAATTTCGGGAAGGGCGACGCCCATTGCGGTGTGCGCTGGACAATAACGAGTGATGCCACCTCGTCGACGATCGCCGGTGCCACTTGCATCGCGCTTGCACCGTTGCCTACAAGCACGACCTTGCGTCCGGCAAGGTCCAGTCCGGCATCGGGATATTGCGCGGTGTGCACGCTAGGCCCCTTGAAGCCATCCAGCCCCGCGATGTTTGGAATGCGCGGCTTGTTGAACGCTCCGACGCAGCTGATTAGCATCGTCGCGCGGTAGGTTTCGCGCGCACCCGCAGCCGAGACGACCTCAGCTTCCCATTCTCCGTTGGCTTCATTGAAACGCGCCTCGGTCACTTCGCAGCCGAAACGGATATGCTGCCGGACATCATGATCGTCAGCAACCTTATTGAGATAATCGTGGATCTCGCGGCTGCCAGCGAAGAAACGCGACCAGTCATTCGGCGCAAACGAGAAGGAATAGAGATGACTTGGTACATCGCAGGCCGCGCCGGGGTAGCGGTTATCAAACCACACCCCGCCTAACTCGTGACGCCGTTCCAATATAATAGAGGGAATGCCGGCTTCCGCCAGTTCGATCGCCGCACATAGTCCTGAAATACCGGCACCGATAATAAGCGCCGAGAAGCCTTCTGGCGGCGGAACGTCGCTGCGCAATTCGTCAAGCGTCGGTGAAACAAACAGATCGTTCCAGATCATCGGAGCGTAGTCTACTGGCACTTGTTCGCCGAGCGACACACTCATCATTTCGACAAGCAGATCGCCCGCCGGATCCGGCAATGCGGGAGGCTGTCCGGCAAACCATGCGCGCAAGGCAACTTCGGCCGCGCTGCGGATCTCATCTTGGACCTCATCAGGCAAGCCCCCGCTGTCATTATCGTCCATGCCGCGTAAGCGGGTCGGCACAAACCGGCCCTCGATCCAGAGACGGTCGCCCGTCAGGTGCACCAATACACATGCTAATGTAGGCACATTTGCCGCAGCTAAGGCGGCCGTCAACCAGTCAACGTCTGCTAATTTGTTCTCCGACATTCCGGCGCTGTTGCTCAGCTGATTTAAAATGTCAACGTTATTGTTGACTAGATATTTGAATTCACCTCAGCGTTTTGGGTGCAATTGCTAATCAGGTACAGCTGCGCGCCTTTACCTTACGGCTCGCAGCAGCAGTTTTCAGAGAAGAAAGGCGCATTTTTTTACACTGGTCGCTTTATGCGCAACATCAATGCCAACAGCAGATACATAGACGAGTGAAAGAGCTTTTTCAATTTTTCTACATATGTGTTGACAAATGTCCATACGTGTTTCTAAATTTGAGCCCTTGGCGTTCTGACCCGATATGTACCGAATCGTTTCTGATAGAAATTCTAGGCTAGTTAGCAAAGAAGAAGATGCCTGCAGTCGGTTTGACTACTAGCCTCGTTAAGCGCCATGTCTATTAATTGGCACCGGAATTAGGAGAGCCCAAATGGAAGCGCGTTACGAAATGCTGGTGAACGGTAAGATGACAGGCGGCAGCCGTTCGCTTGATGTGATTAATCCAGCAACAGCAGAAGTCTTTGCGACCTGTGCCTGCGCTTCGCGCGAAGAAATGGAAGTTGCGGTAACGGCTGCTGCTGCAGCATTTCCCGCATGGTCCGCGACCTCGCTCGATGAAAGGCGCGCGGTTCTCATCAAGATGGCAGAAGCAATCGAAACCAATCTCGATTCTCTCGCTCGCACGTTGACCAGCGAGCAGGGAAAGCCGATCGGCGATGCCCAAGGCGAGGTCGGTGGTGCTGCCTATTTCCTGCGTTATTATGCAGGGCTCGAAATTCCGGTCGAAACAATTGAGGACAGCGACGCCCGCCGCATCGAACTTCATCGCAGGCCGCTCGGAGTCGTCGCGGCGATCGTGCCGTGGAATTTCCCCGTGCTGACCGCCGTCAACAAAATTGGCGCAGCCCTGCTGACTGGCAACACGGCTGTAGTAAAACCAGCCGCAACGACGCCGCTTGCGACGCTGCAGTTTGCCTCTCTGATCAAAGACTTTGTTCCAGCCGGCGTCGTCAATATTGTGACTGACAACAATGACCTTGGCGACGTACTGACCGGCCATCCGCTAGTGCGCAAGGTAAGTTTCACGGGATCGACCAACACTGGCATGAAAGTGATGTCGTCGGGCTCAGCAACGCTCAAGCGAATGACGCTCGAACTAGGTGGCAATGACTCGGGCATCGTGCTTGATGATTGCGATCCGGAAGTCGTCTCGCAGCAGCTGTTCGATTCCGCATTTGCCAATAATGGCCAAGTCTGCATTGCGCTCAAGCGGTTATATGTCCATGACAGCCAATATGATGCGATATGCGAAAAGCTTGCTGAAATCGCGAGAGCTGCAATTGTCGGCTCGGGATTGCAGCAGGGAACACAGCTCGGTCCGGTGCAGAACCGCACGCAATACAACAAACTCAAATCGCTGATCGAAGAGACGAGAAAAGACGGTAATATTATTGCCGGCGGAGACAGCCCTGATGGCCCAGGCTATTTCATCAACCCCACCATCGTTCGCGACATCGCCGACGATGCGCGACTGGTTACCGATGAGCAGTTCGGGCCGGTCCTGCCAGTCATGCGCTACACCGACGTCGGCGATGTGATCGCACGGGCCAACAATACTAGCTATGGCCTCGGCAACTCGGTTTGGTCATCGAGCGTCGAAAAGGCAGGCGCGGTTGCCAGCCAGCTCGATTCGGGTTCGGTCTGGATAAACAAGCATGGCGACATCGGCCCCGACACGCCATTTGCAGGCGCGAAGATGTCTGGTGTCGGGATCGAAATGGGAATGCACGGCCTGCTGGAATTCACGCAGGCCAAAGTCGTGAACTACGCCAAGGCAGCAAACGTCTAGTAAGGATTTTCCAAACCCGAAACAAGCATCTCGGCATAGGTGTTGCCGATCTCCTCGGCACTGACATCGCTTTTGTCCGGGCGAAACCAGCGGTGAGTCCAGCCGACAATCCCCAGCACACCGAAAGCCACAACACTTGGTGCACCGATATTGCGGAAGCTTTTTTCGGCATAGCCCTGCTCGATGATTGCAATCACGGCATCCGAGGTCTCCGCATTCAATTTGCGCATATAAGCCGACCATTCCGACCTGCTGTCGGACACATGGCTCAAATTCTCGCGAATATAGATGTAAAACAGAGGGTAATGCTCACCATATGACGTCATTAGCGCTGTAATAAGGTCGCGCAGTTTAAGGCGCGGACTAAGGTCGCTGGTCTCGATTTGCTTGACGATTTCCAAATTGCGCTCGACGACCGTACGGACGAGTTCATCGAACAGCTCCTCTTTTGAGGATATGTAGTAATACAGGGACGCACGATCGATTTCGAGTTCTGCTGCTACTGCGCTGAGGCTCGAACCCTTAAAGCCCTGCCGGTTAAACACACGGATCGCGGCCTCGGCGATTTCCCTGCGGCGCCGCTGGTAAGAGTCACTCGAATCTTCCTTGGCAACCGACCTTCGCTTGCCGATATTACTAACTTTCGTCATGCAGGTCCCTATTTATATGGCAGCGTAGCCGACCTATTAGACCAAAATTGGGCGGATGAAAACCCGGCAACCAATCAAATCAATCCGCCATTTCGAGTGCAGCCGCTGGTGTAAAAGCGTTGGGCGCGCTGCGCAGCAACTTTCCGGGAAGCGCGCCTGTTGAGACACCATCTTCAAACGTCACCACGCCACTCACAATTGTTGCGCGATATCCGGTTGCGGTCTGGAGCAACCGCTTGCCGCCTGCTGGCAGATCGGCAACCATTTTCGGACGAGAGCTTCCAATCTTCTCATAATCAATGATGTTGACATCAGCCTTCATGCCGCGGGCCAGAGTGCCGCGATCATTGAGACCATAAAGCGCAGCCGTAGCACGCGATTGCTTTTCCACCGCTTTCTCGACCGACAGTGTCGGTCCCGCTTTCCGGTCGCGCGTCCAGTGGCTGAGCATGAAGGTCGGCATTGCTGCATCGCAAATGGCACCGCAATGCGCACCTGCATCTGATCCAGCCGCAATCACGGTCGGATTGTCCATCAACTCATAGAGGAAATCGAGAGAATAATCACCGTAGTTAACGAGGATCACATAGATATAACCGTGGCCCTCATTCTCCATCATCATGTCATAAAGGATGGTATCTTCAGAGACGCCCGCGCGCATGGCGATCTGCTGAACGCTCGATTCAAACGAAGGTTCATAATCCAGAGAGCCGTCAGCCTGTTCAAGGCGGAACATCATTTCGTAACGAAGCGCCGTACCCTCAAACGGCAGTTTGTCTGATGTCTCAGCGATGATCGCCGCCCGGATTTCGGGTTGCTGCAACTTCTTGACCTGATCTTCAAACGGAAGGTTAGCGAGTGCGTCATAGGTGGGTCGTCCCATGAACATGTGGAAGCTGCTTTGCAATCCCATTACGATCCCGGTCGGCCGCATGCTGATCTGCGGATAGATTTCCGCTCCCTGCGCTTGCGCCTTGCTCGTCAGTTCAACGGTAGAACGCCATTTTGTGGTGTTGCCCGGATTCTGGAACAGCAAATAGGTGAATTTGACATTCTTGCGACGCGAGACATCGGCCATCCAGTCAATTTCCTCGGCATCGGTCAGGCTTCCGGGGATGCCGTCAAAATTGATATCAGACACCACTTCGAAAATCCCGTGACCCGCCTTGCTAAGCGCATCGCCAAAGCCTTCCATCTCGTCAATGCTTACCTGCGTGCCTGGCACAACCTTGCCGTCCGCTGTCCTGTGCGCAGTGATGCGTGAAGAGGTAAAGCCGAACGCCCCAGCGTCAAGCGCTTCGCTAACAAGCGCCGACATCTCTGCAATTTCGTCCGCAGAAGCCGGCTCATTATCTCCGCCCCTTTCGCCCATTACATAAGTCCGGATAGCGGCGTGGGGCACTTGAGAGCACACATCCATTGCATAGGATTTAGAGGCAAGCGCATCAAGGTACTGCGGATAGGTCTCCCATTCCCAAGTAATACCTTCGGTCAGCGCAGTGCCAGGAATGTCCTCAACGCCTTCCATGATGTTGATCAACCGGTCACGAAAATGCGGCTTCACCGGCGCAAACCCGACCCCGCAATTGCCCATCACCACCGTCGTCACACCGTGCCAGCACGAGGGCGACAGATAGGGATCCCAGCTGACCTGCCCGTCGTAGTGAGTATGGATATCAACCCAGCCTGGCGTAACCAGAAAGCCGGCAGCATCAATCTCGCGGCGTCCTTGGCTCTCTACGACACCAACAGTGGTAATGGTTTGCCCGTCAATTGCCACATCCGCTACGCGCCTTGGCGCACCAGTTCCGTCAACCACCGTCCCCCCACGAATAACCAGATCGTGCATCATGACTTCATCCTTTTTCAGTTCTGCTGCGTGCCAATGAGTAGGGGTCCAAAGTCCCAATTTGTTTGACGCCGAGACCTTCAATTTGCATCAACAACTACCACATAACCATCTGTTGTCAACAGATTTGTTGATAGCGTTAGTGAGATACTCAGTTGCTATAAAAGCTGGTAAGAACGACACTTAAACAGTGCTACTCAGGTCATCGAGCTCACGCCAATATTCGGCACCGCCATAGATCGGCCGCCTCAGCTCGGGGTGTTGCCGACAAGCGTGCTTATCTGAGCTTCTGAATAGCCCAGTCCGCCCAGTATCTCGCGCGAATGCTCGCCCAATTTTGGGGGGGGCTTGCGCAAACCGTCGGCGTCGGGGTCGATTGGCAGTCGCACTTGTATTTCTTTAAGCAAACACCGCTCGGCCACGACGGGCAAGGCGAGCGCCTCTGCCAGATCATTAACGCGGCCGCAGGAAATTCCTGCGCTGCCCAGATGAGCACGCCAATGTTCAACCGTCTGCAAACTGATAACCGCAGCAATAGCCAGATCAAGCGGCTCACGGTGCTGCAGCCGGTCCGCCGTCGTCCGGAAGCGAACATCCTCAATCAGCGTATCGAGCTTCAGCGCTTTACACAGACGCGGGAACTGCTGTTCACTCGCTGTGGCAATAAGTAACTCTCCGTCCGATGCTTTGAACACACCGTAAGGCGCTGCACTGGGCGCGCCCGATCCAAGCTTCTCTGGCGGCCGACCCGTTGCGAGCATGCCCAGCAGTTGGTGGTTCATCATCGTGAAGGCGCTGTCAATCAAGCTGGGACGGATATGTTCTGCCTCGCCGCTGGCATTCCGGCGCAAGATGGCGGCGACGAGACCCATCGCTGCCCACATCCCGGTCGACAGATCGAGTATCGACGGCGCGACTCGGATGGTTGGGGAACCTGGTGATCCAGTAAAACTCATCATCCCGCTGACCGCTTGCACCAAGGCGTCATAGCCGGGCATAGTTTTGCCAATAGGACCATCGCCAAAGGCCGAGATTGAAGCCATCAGGATGCGAGGATTGCAGGCCTTGAGCGCGTCAAAGGTGATGCCGAGTTTTTCGCCTAAGCCCGGCGGGAAGCTCTCGATTATTACATCTGCGGTTTCAATCAGACGGAAGAGCGCGGCCTTGCCTTCGAGCGATTTGATGTCCAGCAAAAGGCTCCGTTTGTTACGGTTCACAGACAGAAAAACCGTTGCTTCCCCCTCCCACCGGGGTGGCAGAGCGCGCGTGTCATCGCCGTACGGCGGGCGCTCAATCTTGATCACATCTCCGCCCATATCCCCAAGGATCATCGCGGCGAATGGTCCGGCAATATTGGTGCTGAGGTCCAGCACTCTTAGGCCGGGAAGGGTTTGGTTAAAGGTCATACGACGCGCTGCCGGCCTGGCATCCACGGATGGATGACAGATCCGACTATCACTCCTTGTCGCCCTTGTTGTAAACCGGCTCGCGCTTCTCCAGCGCTGCAGCCACGCCTTCGCGCAGATCGTTGCTATAGGTAAGCGCGGCAACTGCCCAAAAACTGGCATTCATTGATCCGGCCAGATCCATATGCCAGCTTTGGCGCAGCTGCTGCTTAGTTGCCTCTATCGCCAGCCGGGGCCGCTCTGCGATCCGCGCCGCCAGCGCTACAGCTTCTGTAATCAGGGCTTCAGGTTCGGCGATGCTGTTGACCAAACCGATTGCGAGTGCTCGCTCCGCATCGACCAGATCACCCGTCAGCGCCAGCTCTGCTGCCAAGCCGCTCCCGACCAATCGCGGCAAGAAATATGTGCCGCCATTGCCCGGGTTGAGGCCAAGCTTTATATAGGTCTCTCCCATTTTGGCTTTGGTGGAAGCAATGCGGACGTCGCACGCGAGTGCTAGATCAAGCCCCCCCGCAGTCGCCCCACCATTGATCGCGGCGATCACAGGCAGGCGACACGACACCAAACGCTGGGTGACAGGCCAAAGCACCCTGGCATTATACGGCTCTTGCTCACGAGCATGATCTTCGGCGAGAAATTTTTGGAACTCGACCAAGTCAGCGCCCGCACAAAATTGTTTGCCCGCTCCCGTCATAACAAGCACGCGCACTGACTTGTCAGCTTCGAGCGCCTCAAGCGCGGCAAGCAGATCACGCGCCATTTCAGGAACCACACCATTGCCGCGATCCGGGCGGTTAAGCGTGATAATTGCTACGCCCGGAGCAGGCCGGTCAAGCAGGATGGTTTCGTAAGTCATGAGCTATCCTTAGCTACGCGCGAGCACAGTGGCTATCGCAAGCGCATATGTTCCGTCCAGCCAGCCGCCGCCATTGACCGCGAGCGCCAGCCGTGCACCTTCGACCTGACGCGCGCCAGCTGTACCGCGAAGCTGATGAACCAGCTCGACAATTTGTGCGCATCCGGTCGCGCCAAGCGGATGGCCGCGGCTCAGCAATCCGCCGCTTGTATTCACTGGGGTGGCTCCGCCCAGATCAGTAACACCGTCGCGGATCAGCCTAAAGCCGTCGCCTTTGGCGCACAGCCCGATCTCATGATACTGCATCAGCTCTGCTGGCGCCGCTGCGTCATGCAGTTCGATCACGTCGAAATCCTGCGAGCCCACTGATGAATCCGTATAGGCCTTGGCCGCCGCATCGCCGACCGGATTGCCCGATGCGCCCGATGCGACTGCCGAAGCCTTTACCTGGACCACCGGATGACCAATCGATGCCCCCACCTTGTCCGAACAAACGATAATCGCCGCCGCACCGTCAGTGACAGGCGAGCACATGGGCAGAGAAAGGGGTGCCACAATCATCCGACTCGCCAGCACATCTTCGAGAGACTGCGGTGTGCGCAGATGAGCTAGCAGGTTCATCGTCGCATTTTTCCGGTTCTTGACCGCGACACGCGCGAAATCAGAGAGCTCAGCGCCAGACTCATCGAGATATCTCTGTGCGACCGCCGCATAAAAATCCATCAGCAGCGAATTCGCGCTTATCTGTCCGGGCTCTGATTCGCCGATCTCTTCAATGTCCGTGGATCCGCGCAGCGCGTTGAACGGGCGGCTGCGGTCAACATGGTTCATCTGTTCCGCGCCCACCACAAGTGCGACTTCGACTGCGCCGCTTGCCACCGCTTCACACGCAAGGCTGAATGCCGATCCGCCGGAAGCACAGGCATTTTCGATGTTGAACAAAGGCACTTTTCCAAGCACCTGATGGCGAAGCGCGACTTGCCCCCGAACCATCTCTTGCTGCGAAATAATCCCAGAAATAGCATTGCCGAAGTAGATGCGATCGATCCGATCCGAGGCTAGACCGCTATCGGCAATCGCCTCCTCAATCGCGGCGAGCGCCAAGCTGCGCACACCACGCCCTACTTGCTTGCCAAATTGGGTCATACCGATCCCGGCGATGGCGACACCCTTCACACTAATGCCCTTGCTGCCGAAGCGCCGCCGCCGATGCGACTCTCATGACCAGCCCAATAGGCCTCGCGCACTTCGCGGCGGAGGATTTTGCCATAGCCACTCACCGGAAGCTCATCGACAAAATCAACTGCCTTAGGCTTTTTATAGCCCGCCATATGGTCCCCGCAAAACGCGATAATCTCTTGTGCAGTGAGCATCTCACCGGGCTTTGGAACAACGACAGCATGAACCGCCTCGCCCCAATAGTCATCGGGAATACCGAACACGACACAATTGGCGACCTTCTCATGAAGGATGATCACCTCTTCCACCTCGCGGGGGTAAACGTTGTTGCCGCCGCTTATCACCATATCCTTCGCGCGGTCGAGCAGGAAGAGATAGCCTTGCGCGTCAAAATAGCCGATATCCCCTGTGTGCAGCCAACCGCCGCGCAAAGCTTCAGCACTGGCCTGCGGATCTTTCCAATATCCCGGCATCACAACATCACCGCGCGCAACAACTTCTCCCGCTTGTCCGGGTGGCAGCGGATTGTCGTCAGCATCAACGCAGTGCGCTTCCACATCTGTTCGCACTTGCCCTGCAGAGCCTATGCGAAGGTCGTTCGCGTCGAGCAGTTTCTGATGTGCCGCTGCCGTCAACCCAGTAATCGTGATTGGCGCTTCGCCCTGCCCGTAGAGCTGGACAAAAACGGGGCCGAATGTCGCGATCGCCTGTTTGAGTTGTTCAACATAAATCGGCGCTCCGCCATAGCAGATTGCCTTCAGGCTTGAGAGATTATGGCGAGCGGGCACATGATCTTCGAGCATCTTGATGATCTGGGTTGGCGCCATGAACGCTATGTGCGACACTTTGAGCAGCTCAATAGTGCTCAGCAGTTCCTCGACATCAAAGCTTGCCGACGTGGTGATCGCGTTTGTTGCCCCGCGCGCAACGGCCGGGAGTGCAACGATCCCGCTACCGTGCGACATGGGCGCGCAATGCAGCACCATTTCTCCGGGCTGGATGTTATGGAGATCAGCAAGATAGTTCATGATCACCACGCGAATCATACGGTGGTTCCAGATTGCGCCTTTGGGCTTCCCAGTGGTGCCAGAGGTATAAAACAACCAGCAAATGTCTTCAGGCGCGGCCTCAACCGCACAGGGGAGCCTATTGGCCGGGTTGAGCAGAGTGTTGAATGCGTCGGTCGAAATCTGGTGAGTCAGACCGCCGAACAGGTCGGCATGCAAAGCGATGCCTTCGGCAAACTCCGGGCCGTGAACCAAGATCTTTGCACCCGAATTCTCGACGATATAGGCCATTTCACGAGCGTGGAGCCGCGCGTTAATTGGTACAACAACCAGCCCTGCCGCAAAGCACCCGAAAACGACTTCCAGAATCCGGGGCGAATTTGCTAGGCAAAAGGCAACCCGATCGCCTGTCTTGCACCCGAGCGCCAGGAGGTTCCCGCCGATTGCAAGCGACCGGTCTCGGAAATGAGCGTAGGTATGACTCTCCTCGCCCTGCAGCAAGGCCACCGTATCGGGCCATTGTCGCGCTGATTTTTCGAGGAAAGAGAAACTGTTCATCAACCTACGCGGCGGAATGTGGCACATGGACGACGCTCGATCTCGCCGGGGTCGACAGCAACAAACTCAACCTCATCGTCGCACCCATAAGCCGACCAGTCATTCTCCCCAGTCGCCTCTAGCCGGACAAGTAGTTGAACACCCTCGGGCAGTTTCACCACGCCAATGGCATAAGGCAAATCACCCTCAAACCCTTCGGGCGCACCTTGGCGCAAGACGCAGAAGCTGTGCAATACGGCCTTGCCCGACGATTTTACCCAGCCGAGATTATCAGACTGGCAATGCGGACAGGCATAGCGCGGCCACATATTGGGTTTGCCGCAGTCATGACAATTCTGGATCAGCAGGTCTCCGCCAGCAAGGCCTGCACGGAAATCGGATACGATAACAGGTGTTTTCATCGTTCAGGCCCCTAATTTCGTGCGTTCGAGCAAAAGGATCTGCGCATCCATGTAGGAGCCGCCTGTGCCGCCAATGATCGCACGTTCGCAGCCTTCAACCTGACGCTTTGCAGGCGCACGGTGCAGCAATTGGCGGATACCTTCGACCAGCAAGGCCGTGCCGCCGCCAACGCCCGTATGCCCCGCCGAAAGCAGCCCGCCATTGGTATTCATCGGCAACTTACCGCCAGGATCACCATGGCCCGCAGCAAACCAGCGCGCTCCTTCTCCCTTTTCGGCGACGCCGATTCCCTCCAGTGCGATCGCCGTGACTGCAGCATAGCTGTCATAGATTTCGCCAATGTCCGCGTCCTTAGGACCCCAGCCCGATTGGTTCCACGCCCGCTCCGCCGCCAAGGGCCAGCCAAGCACAGCTTGATCAGATTCTTGGCTCAAACAGTAATGGCTGACGCAGCCCCCAGAGCCCGCAACTCTGACGCCGCTGCTGATGCCACGTTTTTTCGCGACACCAGCGCTCGTCATCACAAAAGCGCAGGCCCCGTCGGCCATTGGCGGGCATTCAAAACTGTGCAGCGGGTCAGCGACCATGCGCGAGGCGAGTATCTGCTCAACCGTCAGTGGCTTGGTGTAGAACATCGCATTTTCGTTGAGGTTCGCCCATTTGCGCAATGTGACACAGACCGACGCCAGTTCCTCCGCCGTGCTGCCCGACGCGTGCATATAGCGCCGCATTATCATAGCGCCGATGGCATTGAACTGGATGCCCGTCGGCAATTCCCATTCGCCGGGGATGCCGTTTTTCGACAACATGGTGATCATCTCATTAAGGTCAGCTGAACCCCAGCGTTCACATTGGAGCACTAACACGTTTTTTGCGTGACCTGTTGCGATCAGTCCGTGGGCTGCGCGCACCGCGTTGTCGCTGGTCGACCCGCCGGAATGCACCATGAAGCTCGACTTGCATGAGCCGTGGATTCCCAGCTCTTCTGCCATGCGCGAGAAGACCAGATCGGCCTGATCCGCGCCGCTGTGCAGGCACGGGATCAGCAGGATCGTGTCGATATCCCTTGGCACCATCCCCGCATCCCTGAGTGCCATGACGGCGACGCTTGTGAGGCCCTCAATGAAGCTGCGATCCGGAAACTTTCCGGTCGGGATTTCTCCAACGCCCACGAACACGGGGTCATTCTCCTGACCCGCGTCGACATGCAATTGCCAATTTTCTGTCATTCAAACTCTCCGCTTTGCCAGCATGGTCTGGAGAAACGTCATCACCTCGTCTCCCGATTGATTGCGCACTGAATAGGTGACCGCCAGTATGCCATGTTTTCCGCCCGTCGTTTCATGCCCCGTAACTTCGGCAACGACGTGAAGAGTGTCGCCCGCGAACACCGGCTTAGTCGCCTTGAGGCCCGTTATTTCGACAAGCGCGGCAATGGCGTCGCCATAAAATCCGCTGCCCCCAATCAAGCCGACTGCGAGCGAGAAAGTCAGCGGACCATGCGCGATGCGTTGGCCAAAGCGCGAGCCTTCCATGAACGTAGCATCGGTGTGAAGTTGGTAATGATCACCCGTCAGCCCGGCAAAACTGGTTATATCGCCAATATCGACTGTGCGACCTCGCGTCGTCATCGTGTCGCCAAGTTCGAAATCTTCAAAGCATTTTACCTGCGGATCAGAGAAGGCGCGCCGTGTCATCTAAACCTCAAAACAATCATTTGTTTTTCGATATGATAGGAACCATTATCTGTCAAGCGCGCGCACAAAAATTCGCTTTAACCGCGCAAGCCCATAAATAGAGTGTCCGCGATGACCCCGCCAACTTCCTCGGGTGAAAGCGCTCCATTGGGCGTGAGCCATTCCGGGGTCCAGTTTAGCGCGCCGAGTATCGACAGCACAGCGATACGGCGGTTCAGAGTCGCTCGAAATGTTCCAGATTTGATGCCATCCTCGATCACACCGATGAACGCCTGCTCGTAATCACGGCGTTTGCCAATAGCGGCTTGAATGTTGTCATCTCCCAAAAAGCGCCATTGATGGAAAACAACGAGTGAGCGTTCGGGATTATCAGCGACGACGGATACATGGGCGATCACCATTGCACGGAGCCTCTCCGCGGGTGTCGCGCCCGATACAATGTGCGGCCGAACAGCGTCGAGAAACCTGCGAATTCCATCGTCAACAATATCGACGAGCATCGCCTCTTTGCTCGCGATGTGCGCATAGAGGCTTCCTGGCAGAACCCCGACTGCTTTCGCAATGTCCCGCATCGATGTGCCGCTAAACCCTTGCTTGCCAAACAAGTGCACTGCCGCGTCCATGATGGCTTCTCGCGGGCCGCTAGCCGGATCGATAACAGTTGCCACGCTTAGTCTACTCCTTAACCCTCCCGCCCCAGCCCCATCGACTTCGCGATAATGCTGCGCAAAATTTCATTTGTGCCCCCGCCAACCATGCCATGCTTGGCTTCGCGAAAGTAGCGCTCCATATGATATTCAGGCAGTTGAGCATAGCCGCCAAGTGCTTGCATTCCGTTGAAGGCAATCTGAAACAGTGTCTTGGCAGTGAACAGTTTGGCTTTGGCCACATCGGCATTGGCGGGTTCGCCGCGTGCCAGTTTGTCAGCGGCATAATAGACCAACAGCCGCGCCGCCGCGAGTTCGGTTTCGTCGTCAGCCATACGGTGTTTAAGCACCTGATAGGATGAGAGCTTCTTGCCAAATGCGTCACGTTCGCTCAAATATTTTTTGGTGTCATCCAGCGCTGTGCGCGCATTTCCGACCTGCGAGGCAGCGATGCTCAGTCTCTCTAGATCGAGATGCTCGCCGATATAACGCCAGCCCTTGCCAACTTCCCCGAGCAACGCCGACTTCGGGATCCGCATGTCGTCCATAAAGAACTCGGTGGTGCCGAGACTCTTACGAACAAGAGTATTCATCTTCTTGATATGCAACCCCGGCGTTGTGTTGGGCACCAAAAATAAAGAGAAGCCGTCATAACGCTCTTGGCTTGTACGCGCCAGAATGGCGATGGTTGCGCCGGGCAACTGGGCACCTGAACACCAGACCTTATTGCCATTGAGCACCCATTCGTCGCCGTCGAGCCGAGCTGTGGAGCGACCGCCTGCTGCGTCAGATCCCGATTGGGGCTCGCTTATGGAAATTGAAAATTTAGCATCGCCACGCAGGAAGGGTGCAATGTATTGCGCCTGCTGCTCAGGCGTGCCGTGAGTGCAGATATTCTGAACAGTGAACATCGAGGTCATGATACAGGCGGCGGTATCTAAGCTATATTTACCAATTGCTTCGCAGAAGATCGCAAACATGACCGGGTCGGTCTGCATGCCGCCAAGTTTCTCCGGCACAAGCAGGCCGAGCCAGCCAAGGTCAGCCATCTTGCGAAATACATCTTCGGGAAACTCCCGCGACAAATCATGTTGGAGCGTATAATCTTGACCAACCTCGCGGGCCATGAAATCCTGAACGGTGTCGTTCCACATCCGCTGCTCATCACTAAAGCGGAAATCCATCTGCGATCGTCCTATTCCAAGTTTGCTAATAAACAAATGTTTGTTATGACAATTATGCTGTGTAGTCAATCGCACAGAGACGAGAGGAAAAGATGGCTCCGCAAAAACGCCGTAATCTGCTTGAGGCCCGTTACCCTAAATGGGAGGTGTTGACCATTTCCTGCAGGCTGGACCGTGCGGCTGAGTGTTGGGCAGATCGACCCCTGATCATCACTGATGCACGCACATGGAATTATGGTGAGGTGCAGGCCTGGTCGCGACAGATCGCCTCAGGCCTTATCGCTCACGGCCTTAAGGCTGGCGAACATGTCGCCCTCGATATGGCCAACTACCCTGAATTCACTGCAATCAAGTTCGCCATCGCACGGGCTGGTGCGGTCTGCATTCCGGTCAATTTCCTATTGCGCGGGCAAGAACTTGCCTATGTGCTAGATCAGTCTGATGCGGCGATGCTGATCACGATGGAGGAATTCCGTGGGCACGATTATCTTGCAGACTTGAACCAAATCAGGCCGGCACTGCCCAAAATTCGTCATGTCTTTTCGCTTGCGGGAATCGATGCCCTGATTGCTAGTGCCACACCAGACAGCGATGCGGAGCTCAGCGCACGGGAGGCGGCGGCAGATGGCACAGCACTGAGTGATATCCTCTACACTTCGGGAACGACCGGGCGTTCCAAGGGCGTGATGCTGACCCACGACATGGTTCTCCGCGCGGCCTTTTCGTCGGTGATTGCGGGCGCGTTCGAAGAGAACCGGCGGATGCTGTTTGCCATGCCGATGTATCATGTCTTTGGTTATGCCGAGTGCCTCCTCGCGGTGCTTTTCGTCGGCGGTGCGATCATCCCGCACCTTGTTTTCGATGCGGCAGAGATGCTGAATGCAGCGGAACGCCATCGCGCGACTGAGCTGGTCGCTGTGCCGATGATGACATCGAAATTGATTGAGGTTGCGCGCACGCGCGGCTTCGATTCAACCCATCTAAAGGTCATGTTCAACAGCGGGGGGGTCAATCCACCGGGGATATGGAGCGATATCCGCGAAGCCCTTCGTCCGCGAGAAATGCGGATGGGCTACGGCATGACTGAGACATCAGCGTCGGCGACATCAAATGTGGTCGAGGATGACGATGTAAAGCTGCTGACCACGCATGGCTGCCTCAAACCCGCAAGCGTCGCAGGCGATCCTGCGTTGGGCGGGCGCGTTGCGGTCTATAAAACGATTGACCCTGAAACGCTCACCGACCTGCCCCCTGATATGGAGGGCGAGCTTGTTGTGACCGGCCCCATCGTCACGCGCGGCTATTACAAAAAGCCAGAAGAAACAGCGGCCGCCTTTACTGTGGATGGCTGGCTTCGGACGGGCGACCTCGGACGGGTTAGCACAGATAACTATGTGACACTAACCGGACGGATCAAGGAAACCTATCGTTGTAATGGCGAAATGGTGATGCCGCGCGAAATTGAGATGTTGTTCGACGATCATCCACAGATTGAGCAAGCGTTGGTCATCGGCGTGCCGGATCCACGAGCGGGTGAAACTGGCTGCCTCTGCATTGTACAGCGCGGGATTGATCGTCCCGATGCCGACGCGCTTCTCGCGACATGCGCTGCAAAGCTCGCACGGTTTAAGGTGCCCCGCCATGTGCTGTATTTTGCAGCTAGCGATATTCCCCTGACTGTCACAGGTCGCCCGCAGAAATTCAAACTCGCAAAGCTTGCTATTGAGCGCATCCAAGGAGAGACATGATGTTCATCGAACGTGCTGAAGTGCCCGTGAAAGAAGGCATGGAAGAAGCCTTTGCCGCTGCAATGGCCGCACGGGGAGGGGCAATCCTCGCTTCAGCTCCCGGCTGCGCATCTGTTCGTGTCGGACGCGGAGTGGAAAATCCCGGGAAGTTCATCCTGCTATTGGAATGGGATTCGGTCGCGTCGCACGTTGCGCTCACAAAGACCCCTGCATTTGAGGAATTCAAGGCACTTGTCGGGCCATTCTTCGCTGGGGCAGCGAACATGGAGCATTTTGAAATGGCGTAAAATGCTATTCCGCTACCAAAGTAATAGCCCGCTCCGGGCAAGATTTCATCCCGCGTTTGGCATTTTCCTCTTCGCCCGCAGGCACGTCGATTTCGTTACTGCGATCGGCATTGTAACCGTCGTCGTCAAGAATGAAGACGTTGGGGGCATATTTTGCGCAGCGGCCGTGACCGGTGCAATGTTCACCGTCGATTTTAACACGCATCCTATATTCTCCTTGTCGGCGCTTATTGCGCGTCTTTCATACGGCCTTCGGTGGGCAAAGCATCGGTCGCTGCCAAAGCTTCAAGTCCTAGGCCAAGGCTCAGCCCTTCGTGCATCAAGCGCTTGTACCGCTGGGTGAGCGCAACGCGGGTATAGCGCCGTGTCAAGATCGGCTTAGCTGCGATCATATTCGCGATCTCCATCGTCCGGGCTTTCAATTGGTCCGCGGTGACGACTTCGTTGACCACCCCCCAATCGAGTGCCTTTGCCGCGTCGATCTCTTGCCCCATGATCAGGAAATATCGACCCCGATTTGGCCCGAGCAGGTGCGGCCAAACTACATGTGCCCCGTCACCAGGAACAATCCCGGACATGAAATGGGGCGCATCCTGAAACAACGCAGTATCGCTGGCGATTACAATGTCAGACATCACCGGGATTTCCGGATGGATGCGTGCAGGGCCGTTGATAGCGCTAATCACGGGCACTTCTATGTCGAGCAGGTTATTAAGCAACCGCCGTCCATCATAGAAGGTTAGATCCCATTCGCCGGCAGTACTAAGCTTGAAGCTGCCTGCATTGATATCGGCGCACCAGTTCGCGCCCGTGCCGGTCATCACCACGACCTTGTTCTCGCGATCTGCGCCGACATCGGTGAAGCAATAGCCGAGCTCTTCATGCGCAAGCGCGCTCCACACCAGTGGCCCACCATCGGTATGGAACCTCATCACGAGCACGCCCTCATCGGTACGGTATAGCTCGATATTCTCATACCGATCCTTATACTGCTCGAGGCGCGGGGCCGGACCATGATGTACCTTGGCGCTCATTTCGGCCACACCAGTTGAAGTTCACGCATTGAGCGCAGAAAGCCGGTGACATAGACCGGCGCAGTACCTTCCCGCACTGAGAATTCGGGGATGCGCCGGAGCCATTCTTCTATAGTCGCAGTCAGTTCGAGCCGGGCGAGGTTCGAGCCAATACACCGGTGCGGACCAACGCCAAAGGTCGAATGAAGGATTGTCTCGCGCTTGATATCAATCTTTTCAGGCTCTTCCATCGCACGCGGATCACGTGAGGCTGCACCCCAGGTGAGCATCACGAAATCACCCTCCTTCATTTCGGTACCCGCCACTTCCACGTCGCGGGTGCAGGTCCGACCAAGTGCAATCACCGGCGGGAAGACGCGGCTGAATTCTTCAATCGCATTCTCAATGAGCGAAGGATCATCAATTAGCTGCTGGCGCACCTCAGGATGCATCGCAAGATAATGAATGGCAGAGGACATGACGAAGGTGGTTGTCGCAATGCCGCCAAAGGTCAGATCGACAAGAATGCTTACTTTATGATCCCAGGGCGCTTCGGTGCCATCATCATAAATGACGCCTTCAAGGATGGTGTCGATGACGTCGCCGCGTTTCGGCTGGGTCGCGCGCCACCTAAGATGCGTATCGAGATAGGTAAACACGCGCGCCATGTGCGCTGGGCGCTCTTCTGCGGGCAGCGCAAACGTGCCTTGTTCCACGCCTTCAACGAGCATCGCAAGATCGTCGATCGGCACACCGAGCACGTTCTTGAAAAAAGCCCAACCAGGCAGAAGCGCACCGAACTCGCTTATAAACTCGCACTCACCCTTTTCGATGAAGGTATCTATCAAGACATTGCAATCCTTGCGGATGACGTCCTCATAGGTGGCGATAACCTTCGGGCTCATATGCGGATTGAGCTTGTGCCGCCAGTTAGTGTGCATCGGCGGGTCAGACTCTTCAGGCATCAGATAAGGAAGGCCCTCTGGCCGATTGGGCATATAGCCCTTGGCGCTACTGAATGTACGCCAATCCTGTGCGACGCGCCGCACTTGTTCATTGGTGTTGACCAAGTGATAGCCGGTACCAGCCTTGCTGTAAGAGATAGGGCATTTATTGACCATGAAAGTGAGCACTTCATCAAATCGGTCGTTAAACATCGGATCATCAAGATCAAAGTCGCGCGCTATGTCCCGCCCGAACCGAGCTTTCAACACTTCTGGGGCGACCTCGGGATCAGCCTCCATATCGGCACGGGTCTCATTCATGGCAGCGCATCCTTTTCCATCTGAGTTGACAAAAACAATCGTTTGTTTAAATCATTTTGAGATGTTAAGTCAAGAGACTGAGTGACACGAGCGGCGAAGGAAGATAGCGCCGACCTGAAGATAGCGCCGACCTTCCGTGTGAGATAAGCAAAAGGAGCCTTAATGACAACCGAACTTGACTTTGACGCCGTTGTGATTGGCGCAGGACTGACGGGTCTTTACCAAGCCTACCGGCTCCGCGAGATGGGTTATCGGGTGCTTGGCGTCGAAGCCGCGGAAGATATCGGAGGTGTTTGGCATCACAATCGCTACCCGGGCTGCCGCATCGACTCTGAAAGCGAAGTCTACGGCTACTTCTGGAACGAACAACTAATGCAGGAATGGAGCTGGTCCGAGCGGTTCGCTGCTCAGCCTGAAGTTCTCCGGTACATACACCGTGCAGCCGAGATTATGGATATTCGAAAGGACTTCATCTTTAACGCTAAAGTGCACAAGGCGACTTTTGACGATGTTTCAAATGCATGGTTGCTTGAATTCCAGCAGGGGCACCGGGCACCCGTGACCGCACGCTTCGTTTTCTCGGCACTAGGGCCTTTGTCTGCAACACAGATGCCTCGTATTTCTGGCATCAACACCTTTAAAGGCGAAAGCTATCATACTGCTGCATGGCCGCGAGACCCAATTGGTTTTGGGCCCGCCAAGCTCGACTTCTCTAACAAGCGCGTCGCAGTGATCGGTACAGGTTCGACCGGCGTTCAATTAATCCAGGAAATGGCCAAGGTGGCGAAGCACCTCACCGTGTTTCTGCTCGAACCGAATTGGTGCACGCCCTTGGGCAATGGGCCGATGACGCAGGAGCGGATGGATTATATCAAGTCGCACTACAACGAATTCACTGCTAAATGTGACGCATCGATCGCAGGCTTTCCGCATGAATTTGATCCTCGAAACCTTTTCGAGGTTCCTAAAGAGGAACGCGACGCAAAATTGGAAGAATTGTACAAGGGGCCTGGTTTCTCACTTTGGCTAGGTACTTTTCAGGATGGGCTTTCAGACCCTGAAGCAAATCAATATCTTTCAGACTTCGTTGCAAAAAAAATTCGTCAGCGTGTGAAAAATCAACATATCGCTGAGTTGCTGATCCCCAAAGACCACGGGTTCGGAACGCGCCGCGTACCTTTGGAGACCAATTATTATGAGGTCTACAATCAGGACAATGTGTCAGTTGTCGATTTAAACACAACACCCATCACACGGATCACGCCCGACGGCATCCAGACCACTGACGCTTTGCATGAGCTTGATGCTATTCTCTATGCGACGGGCTTTGATGCAGTGAAAGGCGCATGGAACCGTATCGACATACGCGGCACTGGAGGCGTTGCACTCAAGGACGAATGGGCGAAGGGCATCAAAACCTACATGGGCATGCAGTGCCCCGGATTTCCAAATTTCTTCATGTTGGTGGGCCCACATAGTGGAGCAACCTTCTGCAACATTCCGCGATGTTCAGCTCTCGCCGTGGATTGGTTAAGTGACATGATCGCTGAGGCGAAAAATGGCGGCGTTCAGCGCATCGAACCGGAAATCGCCGCCGCGGAGAGTTATAGCGAGTATTGCGCCAAATTGATGGGCAAGATGCTGTTAGGTCAGACAAATTCCTGGTTCACTGGGATCAACAAGAACATTGAGGGCCGCGACAAACGCGAAGCGCTGTTGTTCGTCGGCGGCAACCCCAAGTTTCGGGAATACTGTGACGATGTGCGAGAAAACGGCTATAAGGGATACATCATGACATGATCGCGCCCTGTCTTGCCTTCCCGGCGAGGCAAATAGGCTGCATGTGCTACTTTAATGCAAGGGAAGAAAAAGGATGGCTCTACTTGAGGGCAAAACGGCGGTCATCACGGGCGGGGCGCGGGGCTTGGGTTCGGCGATCGCAACTGCCATGGCAGCCGAAGGCGCGCATGCGGTTGTAGTAGATCGAAACAGTGAAGCAGCATCTGAGCTTGTGGCGCAAATCAACGCGTCTGGTGGTTCGGCCACGTCCGAGGTTCTGGACATCGGTGATCGCGAAGCCGTCAAGGCGTTCGGCGAGCGTATGATAGATCAGTTTGAACGGATCGATGTTCTTGTGAATAACGCGGGCATTGCGCCCCGCATCCGTCCACAAGATCCCGACCAGATGCAAAAATGGGATCAGGTGGTCAGCATAAACCTGACCGCTCAGTGGGACATCACCGTCGCTCTCCTGCCTGGCTTGAAGCACCCCGGAGCGAGCGTGATCTTTCTCTCTTCGATTGCCGGATTCTCTGCGCCGAGATCAAGCGCAGCTTACGGTGCGACGAAGGCCGCCATCCGCTCTCTGGTGCAATATTTTGCACGAGACCTTGGGCCGACCGGTGGCCGCGCCAACGGACTGGCACCTGGCCGGATGAAAAGCGACCTCATGACCGTGACAGGTGAAGCAGGCGACAAGTTTATTCAGCGTCTGCCGCTCGGGCGCGTTGGCGAGACTGAGGAGATCGTCGGCCCCGCCGTCTTTCTCGCCTCCAACATGTCCTCATATGTGACAGGTGTGACGATTCCCGTCGACGGCGGCTATCTGGCGCTGTGATGAGCCGAAAATTGAGCGCGCATCCATGACTAAGATAGAGCCATTTTCAATTGCCGACCTGTCGGAGATCGGAAGCGGTTTGAACCGGCCGGAATGCGTATTGGCCGCGCCAGATGGATCGCTCTACACAGGCGACTGGACGCTTGGCATTGCCCGGATTGCGCCAAACGGAACTACCGGTCCAGCAGTCGAGGTGGATTTAATCGCGCAAGGCTTCCGACCCAATGGTATTGCCCTCTTGCCTGACGGCGATTTTCTGATCACGAATATGGCTCGTGCAGGCGGCGTCTGGCGAGTTAGTCCGCGCGGGCACGTTAGTCCTTTTGCGACTGAAGTTGCAGGTCAACCAATTCCGCCGACAAACTTTGTGCTTGTTGACGGCGAGCGAACCTGGATCACGATCAGCTCGACCGAGCGCAAGCATGAACATTTCACCTCTGCTGCAAACACGGGCAAAATATTGCTGTTGAAGGACGGCCATTTATCCGTTGCAGTAGATGGACTGAACTGGACCAACGAAGTGCGTGTCTCACCTGGGAGCGAGTACCTCTTCGTCAATGAAACTTTCGCCTGCCGGACCACCAGATATGACATTGCGTTGGACGGCACGTTGAGCAGTCCAGTTCAGCTTAGCTTCCCGCAAGACATTTATCCCGATGGCATGGCTTTCGATTCGGAAGGGGGTCTATGGATTACCTGCGTGATCTCGAACCGCCTGATCCGGGTCGCTCGAGATCTGACTTGGACCATCTTGCTGGAAGATCCTGATCCGGCACTGGCCGACATCGCGTCATCCTATGCCAAAGGGAAGCTGACTTGGGATCAAATCTCCCGGAGCCGGGGATCCCAGCTTGCAAACCTGTCCAGCATCGCTTTCGGCGGGCCAGATTTGAAATCAGTCTATCTGGGAGGCTTGGGACATGACAGCGTGCGGGTTTTACGCTCGCCGGTGCCGGGCGTGCCAATGTGCCATTGGGAATAGACCGATTGGCGGTCTTCCAAGCCCGTGGGTGCGCTGTAAACCTTCCGTCGCCCAAAGGTCGCTTCTCCAAATGCGATTGTGTCAGGCGATTGATAACACCAGCTTACCAAAATGATTGCCCGCGCCAAGCTCGACCAATGCTTCGGGCAACTGGTCAAAGGCGAAAAGTTTATCGACCACCGGCCTGATCTTCGAATGTGAAAGTGAGCGGTTCATCGCGGCGAACATCTCGCGTGATCCGACTTCCTTGCCCCGCAGCGTGACGCCGGTCAGCAAGATGTGGACCGGGTCAATCTCGCCGGGCGCGATGAGGCCGATAATGTGTATCCAGCCGCCGCGCTTGGTGCTCTTTATTGAGCGAAGCAGCGTCGCGCCGCCGCCATTTTCAATGACATGGTCAACACCCCGCCCACCGGTAATCTCGCGCACGGCGACATCCCAATCAGGCGTCGTAACATAGTTGATAACATGGTCCGCACCAAGCGCTTTGGCGCGCGCCAACTTTTCGTCACTTGAAGAAGTGACGATCACTTCAGCTCCTGCCGCTCGGGCCATTTGCAACGCGTGGATCGAAACGCCACCCGTTCCGAGCGTTAAAAGGGTGTCTCCGGCTGAGAGCGGACACGGCCCGTGAAGGCTATTCCAAACGGTGAGGCCTGCGCAGGGCAAAGTCGCCGCCTCTTCATAACTCAAATGATCGGGGAATTTGAGAACGCCCATCTCGTCAAACGTGAGATACTCAGCCGCGACGCCGTCAATGCAGCCGCCGAGCGACCAGGCCGTATCGCTGTCCTGCATCTCGCCCGCCATCCAGCTCTGGCAGTAAAGCGGCGTCACTCGGTCACCGCGCTTGAGTGTCGTAACGCGGCTACCAACTTCGACCACTTCACCAGCACCATCGGACAGCGGAATGATCACTTCCTGCTGAACGCGCGGGAACTGCCCCGTCACGACCAACAGATCACGAAAGTTGAGCGATGCCGCATGCATCTTTATCAGCACTTGCCCTGGCCCAAAGCTCGGCATCGGGAGATCGACGATCTGCAGCGCGGCAATCGGCTCGCCCATGCGGTATTGATAGGCCTTCATCGCGGGCTGCCTTAGCAGGCGGTCATACCACCGTCGATGACATGTTCCATGCCGGTAATGAACGAAGATTCGTCAGAAGCTAGGAACAGAACCAGCTGGGACACTTCACTCGGCTTGGCCATCCTCTTGAGCGGTATCACATCGCCCGCGCCGCCGCCATTTTCATCCGTAGCCGCGACCATCATCGGGGTCAGGATATAACCGGGATGAACTGAATTGCAGCGAACGTTGTTTGGGCCATATTCAGCGGCGACCTGCTTGGTCATCCCGCGCACGGCGAACTTGCTGCCGACATAAGCCAAATTGGGCGACCCCATGCACGCAATCATCCCGGCAATAGACGAAATATTCACAATGGCTCCGCCACCAGCTTTGATCATCGAAGGGATAACCGCCTGCATCCCAAGATAGACGCCCAGTTGGTTTATGTCGCATACCAGCTGATAGTCGGCCTGTGAGAAATCGACCGTATGGGCAATGGTACCAATGATGCCAGCATTGTTAATGAGCACGTTGATGGTGCCGAACTTTGCTTCACTCTGGTCGACAACAGCCTTCCATTCAGGCGCGAACCGAACGTCCTGCTTGATAAACATCGCATTCTCGCCAAGGCTGTCGGCCAGCGCCTGCCCATCTTTTTCGTTGACGTCGGTCAGGATCACCTTCGCCCCTTCAGCGACGAACATCTTAGCATGCGCTTCGCCCATACCCTGCGATGCACCAGTTATGATGGCTACCTTGCCTGAAAGTCTTCCCACGTCTGCTCTCCCGTTGCACTTCTCAAACTCCGATTTAGACCGTAGTTGAGTCAAAAAACAAGTGTTTGTTTGTTCAAATTGGCGCGCGCTCGCTGATGAGATCATTTACCAGCCGAACGACTGATAACACTCCCCTCATAGCTCTTCCCAGAACACTATTTCTTGGGAGCGGATGCAGCGTGCTTGGACGCGAACGCGCCGATCGCATCGGACTGTGCCTTGGCTAGTTCGTCGCGCACGGCGCGGGCATAGAGTTCACTGGATTTAAGACGGCGATTGGTCTTCTTGAAATGCGGGATCACATATTCACCAAACAAATGATAATGGTGCTTTTTAGCATTCCAGTTGGCCCAGTTGTGATCGAAGAGCAGAAAAGCGCCGAAGCCGCCATTAGACAAATCTTGCAGATTCTCGATCTGCTCAATGGCATCCTCGTAGGTACCTATGACCGCTGATCCAGACGATAAGGCCCATTCTATGTAATCATCGAGCGAGCTTCCTGTCGGCACCATCTGGGGTGTCGGGGTGGTGTGTTGCAAATAGTCACAGAACTCGCGCAGACCAAAGGCGACATCTTTGAGCGCTTGATCTCTGGTCTCGGCGAGGTGCATCAGCCCGACCAGCCGCCATTTGTCACGATCCACTGTCTTGTTGCATTCCTTCGCCCGCGCTTCTGCAACATCCCAATGCATCGCGAGTACATCGACGCCCGCTTTCATCGTCGCGCCGATTGAGATCAATCCGATGCCATGCTGACCGGCCAGGCGCGGCCCCGAAGGTGACACGATCGCAGCGGCAAGCACTTCTGGATGGGGGTCCTGATAGAAATCAAGCTGAATTCGGGCGTTTACCAGTTTATAACGCTTGGTTTCGATCGAGATCGGCTCATCGCTGGTGAGCAGGTGCATGAGAACTGCTGTATCCTCTTCCAGCGCATCACGCTGCTCCGACGGATGAATACCAAGCATGGCAGCATCCGTGGCCAGCGCCCCTGGCCCCAAGCCAAGCATAACCCGACCACGTGTAAGATGATCCAGCATCGCAAGGCGATCTGCGATCCAGAGTGGATTGTGATAAGGCAGCGAAACAACGCCTGTGCCAAGCCGGATGTGTTTTGTCTGCGCCGCGACATGCGCAATGAACATCATCGGATCACCAATCGGCTCTGCACCGCCCGAGTGATGCTCACCAATCCATGCTTCATCAAACCCGATACTGTCCATCAACTGCACAATCTCGGTGTCGCGCTGCAGCGCATAGGTCGGATTGTAATTCACCGGTAAATGATGTGGCGGCACAAATGCACCAAAACGAAGCCGATCAGACATAAAAAATCTCCCTTACCAGGCCCGATCGGCCCATATCGTTATCTTAAAACTTATACTTCGCTTCGATTAGGAATGTCCGCGGCTCACCCGGTACAACGGTATTCAGCGAGAACAGGCTGTAGAAGGCAATGCCACCCACATAATATGTCTTTTTAAAGGCGTTCTTCACTATCCCGGCAAGTGACCAGCCAGCATCCATGCTTTCAATCCCTAAACGGAAGTTGGCGAGCGTATAGCCCGAGATGTCACTGAAAGGGTTGATTGTATCGTTCGTCGAGCCAAAAAATGTCTTAGTCTGGTGATAGACATCACCTCGAATTGACGCCTCAATGCTATCGCTCAACGGTACAGTCACTTCGGCATAGGCCGAGGCGCTCCATCTGGGCGTATCGGGATAAGGCCCGAAATTGACGAGCGGGTTGGCAAAAACCTGGACACGCCCGTCAGTAAACCGCGCTTTGGTGTAGTTGAGACTGCCGCCCATGTTGAGCCACGACGCCGGATTGATCGACCCGTCTAATTCAAACCCACTTACTTTCGATTCCGGCACATTAACTGTCAAACCAGCGAGTGAGCCATTGATTGAAACATAGTTAGCGCGCTGAATGTCTTCTATCTTCATTGTGTAAAGGGCAAGGTTCAGACGCGTTGGTACCGTGCCGAGATCGCCCTTAAATTTTAGTCCAAGTTCAAAATCCTGGGCGGATTCTTGACCATATGCAGCGCCGGCATTATTGCCAGTACCTGCCAACGGCGGCGCATAGAAGTTGAAACCACCGCTCCGAAAGCCCTTCCTCGTCTTGAAATAGGCTAGGACATTGCTGTTAAACTGTTGTTCAATGCCCAGCGACCAGCTGAAGTTTTTGAACGTATCCTCCTGCGCTCCCTTAACATATTCTGGCCTAGGGTTGGTGATGAAAAAGTCATCTCGCGTATGTTCAAACGTCACTTTTTCAGAGGAATAGCGCGCACCAGCAGTCAAGCTAAGGCCATCTAGTCCCGTCATTTCACTCAGATCGAGCGTGCCTTGGCCATAGCCTGCAAATGTCTTGTTTGTCGTCCGGCCAGAATTGTACTGGTTCGTGCATGGGATAAAAGGTTCCAGACAAACAATCTTACTGAGCGACCGGCTATTATCGCTCTCATCGGAGAAATAGATACCAACCACATAGGTCAGTGCCTTGTTGAATGCTTTGCCATTCAACTGGAGTTCCTCGCTGAATTGCCTAATTGTTCCCCCGCGTCCGATATCATCATTGTTCTGACCAAAAACGCCGTTGCTGTCGATCGTCAGGTTGGAGCCATCAAATTCGCCACCTTCTAGGGACTTTTGGCGTACATAACCGAGGACGTTCTTAATTTGTGTATCATCGCCAATATCGAAGGTCGTGATGTTCGACATCACCACTGAGTTAGCTCGGATGAAGTTGGCCCCATCCTGATCAACAATATAAGGACCACGAGCGTTTTGCTTTGCAGCGGCCCCAGCAAGGCCCAAAGGATCAGCCTTTGGGTGGAGGGCGAGATAGGAGTTCCACGCACCAGGAACGCCGCCAAGCGCCGCACCCAAGTTCGGGCTATAAAGCAGCGCAGCCGGCACGAACGATGTCGCGGGATTTGGATTTACATTCCGAATTACGCCTGTCGTGCTGCCGCCACCGGTATGGCTGTAGGCGACGACGAGATTATTCTCGATAGTATCATTCGGCTTGATTGTCAGGCTACCCCGGACGTTTTCCCGCTTTACATCGCCAACCCTCTGTTGGTTATACAGATTAAACTGAAAGCCATCGCGACGCTGGAGATAGCCTGCGACGCGCAGCAATACTTTTTCGTCGACGATCGGCACATTGATCGCGCCTTCGGCCTGAAAATGAGAAAAATTGCCCGCGCGGACCGATATGTAGCCGCCCATTTCATTCGTCGGTTTCGCCGACGTGAAGAGAACGGCACCACCAGTCGAGTTGCGGCCAAACAATGTCCCTTGAGGACCCTTCAAGACCTGAATTGAATCCAGGTCATAGAAGGACGATGCGCCAACACTGCCGACCTGCACCTCGTTAAAGTAGGGAAGCACCGACGGTCTTGAACTGGTGAAAGCGTCGACGGTCTGACCTCGAATGGAGTAATTCAACTGATTTCCGCTTTGCCCTGCCTTGATCGTCAGTCCGGGCGTTGCAATCTGGAGGTCTGCTTCAGAGACGATGGCCTGCTTTGACAGGAGTTCGCCGCTGACCACCGAAATCGCAACCGGCGTCCGCTCGAGTGATTCCGAGCGCCGCTGCGCGGTCACGATTATATCGCCATCATTATAGGCCTCATCTGAATTAGCCGACTGAGGCGCGCTTTGCGCAATTGCAGTTGAACATTGGAATGCGGCAAAAGCGGCAGCCACATAGGCAAATTTTGATTTCTGTATTGTCATAACACTATCTCCCTATTTTTCTTTTACAAATTATCGCATCTAACTGGTTGAATATCGGCTTTGGAGCATGGCAGAGCGTCGCTCCTTTGAGGCGCTACTGATCATTTCAGGTGTCCAATCCAAGCCGTTGTCGGCACTCAAGGACACGCTGGTGACGCCTGGCAACGCCATGAGCCGAGCATGCGCTTCCGTTTTAAAGAAGCCTATCATGTGACAAAAAGGCGAGGTCAGCCGCAACTCGATAGAGACGGCGCCAAGGTCGCTTACCTCAAGCGCGCCGATCAGCCCCATTTCACCGAGCCCCATAGGTACACCGCTGGCCACGCTGCATGGGTCCTTGATCTCGTCAAGCGCAGCGATGATGGCAGAGTACTTCGCGTCAAGCATTTTCGAGCCTCGCGTCAGCAGGCGAGGACATTGTAATTGTCGAATATGGCTTTGGTAACGCAGCGTCCGCCGGGCGACTGAATTCATCACCTGCAATCGCCCGCTTGCACGCATCAAGATCAATCCCGTGCAGTCGCGCGAACGTACCGCTCAGCATATTCTCCTTATTCGCCCGCGTAATCTGTTTCATGGGCATAAACAGACCGGCACTATCGAGGCTCTCTTCAGAGAATGCAAACTTGGCAAAGGCCTCAAGCCCGGCTTGGGGATGATGGAGCGTTCCGCCTGAACCCCAGAACATCCGGTCCAGAACACTAGTGCCGCCCACTTTGCATAGACCAAGCAAAATCTGTTCAAACACCTTCGGGCGGCGCTCGACGATGATATTGTGGATTTCCATGTTAATATAAACATTGGCAAAGCGGCCGAGCAACCAAGCAGTCTCGTCCAGAAATGCCAAGCCGCCATGTACGATCTCAAACGTGAGGTCAGGGAAATCGGTCGCCGCATTCTCAAGATCGCTGGGATTGTAAGCGTCGCCCACGGCGAAGGGTCCGATTGGCACTGCTTTGTGTATAGCAACATGTTTTAAGCCAAGTTTGGCCGCACGCTCGTAGAGCGGATAGATTAATTTGGGGTCATCCATCCGCCACGAAATCGGCCCCCTTCCATCCCAGCTGGTGGGATACAACTTCAGACCGAGTGGCTTGAACAGATCAGTCTGTTCATCCAGCGCCCGAATTGCCTCCGCCCCTTTGAGCGGATCAACACAGGCATAGGCACCGATGAAACGCGAGGGATAGCGGCTAATCGCCTCAGCTGCTTTGGGCACCGACGAATAGCCGTCTTTGAACGATGAAATGGCGAGCGGATGGACGACTGCAACATCCGTGTTACTTTCACCAAATAACAGATTTGCGGCATCCTCTACTGTCCAGTCACGAAGATAATTTTCACGGCTCATAGCATATTGAGGATCAGGCGGATCAGCTGCAAGTGCATAAGCGAGATCAACCATCGCCTTCCCCAGCACCGGATCCTCCCAATTTTCGGGGAGATGATTATAGGCGTGCGCGACAGCATCAAGCACAAACATATCGTCGATCATAGCACCACTCCTCGATTAGCCGAATGTCCCCGAACCATAACACTTTCTCTATAATGCAACGCCTATGTTGATTAGTCAACACTAGTATTGATTATTTTAAACAATCGTTTGTTTTATTACAGCCGACGATATTAAGGAATTGGATACAACGCAAGCGAATTGCGTGTGTCCCGTTTGACGTACTCTTCTGGAATGTGACCCGAAATGATTAGAGCCCGGCACGCAAGGTGTCGGGCTCATGAAGCGCAGCAGGTTCAGTGAAGGGCAGAATATAGTGGTATTGAAGGTGCAGGAGGCGGACATGGTTGCGCGGCATCACGATATGTTGTTGCCAGAATAGAGCCTGAGCGGGCAACGACAACAAACCGTTTAGCCAATGAAGGCGGTTCCAAATCTTCTCAAGGCTACGCTTGTCGCAAAACCCCCCACAACAATCCTTAGGTTATGCCGATGACCTGATATTTGGCATGTGCGACATTCGCGTATGTTTAACAAAAATACCAAAAAGCCGGTGCGTGTGCCTGCCGCTTCAACATTGGATAGCAGCCAAGACCTACCATCGTGGGTATACGCAAAGCCTGAGCCTATGGCTCACGCAGCAACGCCACAAGTGTCGGCGGAAAACTCGGCCGACCTACTGACCAGATTAGAAGTAGCGCAATATCTTCGCGTATCCGATCGCACGGTATCGCGCCTCATTCGCGCAGGCCAATTGCCCGCTTTACGCATCGGACGAGCCGTCCGTATCCGACAATCAGACCTGCTCAATATGCTTAATGAAAAGCCCAGCAATTCTGCCGGTTTAGGCGCCTGTCGTGAATAGGTGGAGCCCCATACTGGGTTGTAATAATTGTATATTTATTCACGAATATTACCTATTGTCCGCTCCAGTCCTCACGAGGTTCAGATGACCCATAACGACCAACATAAACCCACCCTCGCAGTTGCGCTTGTTGCGCTGCTGGACGCGCCGTTGACCGACATCCAGAAGCGCGACACGCGCAGCGCCGTGATGACCTTCTGCAAAGCGCTGGGTCTGTCGCCCAATGAAGTGCCTGCGAGCCCCATATATATCCGGCGTAAATTGGAAGGCATCTCGTTTCTTGCACATGGATATTCCAAGGGCCGCTGGGGAAATGTCAAAACCGGTGTGGCGCGTGCGGTAGGCCTTGTGGGCAAAAGCTATCCAAGCCGCAACACAACCCCGCTGCTGCCGCAATGGGCTGCGCTTTTGCAGACGCTGCCGGCGTCCCTTAAACGGAAAGTCTCGGGGGGCGCGCGTTATCTCAGTGGCCTTGGTGTGGATGTGGATGCTGTGTCATTGAGTGACCTGCATAGCTATCGCGATACCATATTGAACGATCGCATACGTGCAAATGCCGAGCAGGCATGGGACCATTTTTTGTGGGCGTGGAACCGAGCGGTCGATCAATTTCCGCAAGTGTGGCCTCAAATCACAATCCCGCGTGTCGAGAAGCGCGAGGTCTATGTCTATCCGTTCGCATACTTCCCAGCTTCATTCGAGGTGGATGTGAACGCCTATGCAGACCGCATGCGTAATGTGAACTTGGACGATGATGGACCATTGCGACCTTCACGGCCCGCGACCATTAATACCCGCACCCGCCAGTTACGGACCGCAGCATCAGCTCTTGCGCGGTCCGGCGTTGATCCTGCGACCATTATCGGCATCGCCCGTTTGGTCGAGGTCGATTGTAAGGTTGACGATCTAGCGGGACATCGACTGGGAGAGATTATAGCCTTTCGCGAAGGGCTTCATAGGGTGTTTTTCCGTTGAAAGCACCGTGCGGTCGGTTGAAGTTGTAGAAGTTCTCCCATT
>NZ_JBIKPH010000057.1:0-14280 GCF_044357595.1 Sphingorhabdus sp.
ATGATCAGGCTTGGCTGCTCGGATATCGGAGGGCAATCAGACGGTCAGAGATGGAAACGGGAGGGTCTATCCGTTTGGGTAAGTGGATCGCTGGTCAATTAATCCCAGCTAACTGCATCTTTTCTCGCAGTGCCGCTACCATGCTTTCTTCGTCGAGACCTACTGCACGGGCGAAGGCTTTGGTAAAACCGAAAATATACACACGCCCGGGTAATGCCGAAAAGTCGTCATTCTCTATCGCTGACAAAAAACGCAGTGAAATTTTGGTGCGATCTGCGATGTCTTGGAGAGCAAGGTTAGCCATCAGCCGGGCTTGGTTAAGCCTAGCACCAATCAATTCCATCTCACCCACAAGTGGCTCTTTTTGCACAAAGCTCACTTCGATTCTCCCCCCGAAGAATACGACTTTCCGTTACGCAACAGACACAACCGAATCGCTCTTATCTTCTAGTAGCAGAAGTTATCCACAGGGTCGAATCGTAGGAAATGGGATGCGGATAGACCGTATCGTAAGCCCAGATTGTTTAGTGAAGTGACCGCTTAAACTACCTCTATTTTTAATTAGAGCCCGGCTCTTAAGAGAAAGACGGAAGGATGGATCGATTACAGTTTACAGAAGGGCAGATTCTCGGTGAGCTGCGGGAATCATCGGACCATGCTGCGCTTCTTGCTCGGCGAACCTTATTTGAATTCCGGCATGCCACACGAAACCAAAAAACGTATAGGTCTCATCATAAAACGATGGCGGCGGGGCTCTATACTCTGCGTTGCCGTGAGGCACGAATAGCATCAGTCCCTGCATCACGCAGCCGTCCTATCGCTACAAGCACTTCGCTCGGACCGGACTAGGTCGATGATTATGCGCCCCGTCCGAAGCCTGCGCGGTGGCGGCTGACCCGCTCGTTAGTCGGCCAGCTCAAACACGTACACCATGTTGCCCCCGCTCGGCTGGTAGATGTCCGGGCTTTGTTGCGCGGTCACCAGCTTGAACACGCCCATGCCCGTGGTCACGGCGATGTACTGCTTGCCACTTACCGCGTAGGTGACAGGGTAGCCGTGGGGCGCCGAACCAAGGCGTGTTTGCCAGACCACCTCGCCGGTCTTCACATCGAAGGCCTTGAAGTACCGATCCAAGTCGCCAATGAACGCCAGGCCACCACCGGTGGTAAGTGCGGAGGTCATGAACATTGCGCGCTGCGTGTGAGACCAGCGCGGCTTTAAAGTCGTGACATCAATCGCACTCAGGCGCCCGAGCATGCCGTCGGTCCCGGGCATGGGGTGAACGGTGGATTCGCCGCCATAACCACCGCCGCCTTCTTTGCGCTCTACGGTACGGCCAGTCATGTCGACGCACAATTGGTGCAACGGTAACAACAGCAAGTTGCTGGGCGGGTCATAGGCACTGGCTTGCCAGTTGTGGCCGCCATAGATGCTCGGACAGACCGACACCTTGTCATCCACCCCTGCATTCATGATGTCATCGCGGTATTCCACGCGACCAGTGCTATGGTCGATGGACTTGAAGACGTTTTGATAAAGCGTTTCAGTGACAGCGACAAACTTGCCGTTACGACGGTCGAGTTTCCATAACAGGCCATCCTTGCCCGCAGTGAGGACGAATTTGTCCGACCCGATATCCACTAGCACGCGCTCGAAGCCGGTTTCCATGTCCAGTGTTTCACCAGGTACGTGCTGAAAGTGCCATTGCAATTTGCCGGTGCGTGGGTCGAGTGCCAGTGTCGAGTTGGTGTAAAGGGCGGCATCGGCCGCAGTCATACCGCGGCTGGCCGCTACCCAAGGTTTCGCCTGGGCGGTGCCGAAGTAATACAGGTTCAACTGAGGGTCATAGCTACCGGTAATCCAGTTGTCGCCGCCGCCGCGCAATTCAACGGGCTGACCCGCCCAGCTGGCATCATTGGGGTCGCCCGGCAGTGCGATGGTGGAGGTGCGCCAAAGTTCTTTGCCTGTGCTTGGGTCGTGTCCGGTGATAAAGCAACCGGACTTCTTATAGCGTTCGCAGCCGTTGATACCGCTGACCACAACGCCGCCGGCTATGAAAGGCCCTGCTGTGTGCGTGTAGCCTTGATGATAATCTGCCTTTACTGTGCGCCACAGCAGTTTGCCGGTGCGCGCGTCCAGCGCTACAACGGCTGCGTCGTAAGTGGCCAGAAACACCTTGTCCTGATACAATGCGATATTGCGTGTAGGGCCACCGAGCGTGCGTGAATCTTCGGGATATGGGTAGGCATATTCCCACAGCAGACTGCCGCTGGCGGCGTCGATTGCCTGCACCACGTTGCCCGGATGGGTGAGGTACATCACGCCGTCATGGATGAGCGGTGTGGGCTGATTGCTGCCGTCTTTCATCGTCATCGCCCAGGCGAGCCGCAGGCGCCCCACCGATTTGGTGTTGATGCTAGACAACGGGCTAAAGCCCTGCCCATCTTCAGTGCGGCGCCACTGCAGCCAGTCGGCGGCGGGTGGGTTTTGCAGCAGTGCATCGGTGACCGTTGACGTAGCTGGTGTTTCGCGGTTCACCCAACCCCCGGCACTTTGGGCTGCTTCCATGATGCCGGCTGCCCCTTGCCAAGTGGTTTCTTCCGGTTTTAGTTCGCTTACCGCAACGCCGTTACTGCGCAGCAGGAAGGCTGCGATGCCGTTGACTACGGAAGGCGGCGCGTTAGCTGGTACGTTCATCGACATCATGCTGCGTATGAAGGTGGCTAAGGGGGGCACACCGCCTTTGCCCCATCGGGTGCGGAACCGCTCGCCGGTTAAAGCAACACCATGCGCACCGCCCGCCAGGTTTGCATTGTGGCATTCCGCGCAGTAGTTTTGGTAGGCCACACTGCCAGCAGAGGTGGTTTCAGCATTGGCCTCGGCCGACAGAAGCACACTTACGGCCAGCAACATTAGGCTGATAAAAGGCCAGCGAATAACCCGCATGAACATCTCCTCTAAATATAATTTGAGAATGCTCGCTTGTCTGCAACCAGTCAACGATGAAGTTGCTCTAACGATGACTGCGCAGATGAGCCCAGCCGGCCTGCAGCTTGCCTAAGATACTGCAATCTGATCGACCATGCGCAAGGTGCTGAACCGGCGGAGATAAGTGCGGCAAGTCGCCCGTCCGTCAGTTGTCTGAACTGTGCAGACACCTCGGCTTCTGCACCAGCATCCAAGGCCCTGGCGAGTTCGTCGAATATGAAAATGCTGCCAGAAATTACTTTGGCGAGGGTCATTGTTTCGAGCTTTTTTAAAGATGTATCATCAAATTATATCGGACAGGCAGTTAACTAGATTGCAGTTTGCAAGCCGCTCTAGCGCACACCAACGGGGGCACATTATCTAGCCAAGCGACCGTCATCCTCGGTACGCCAGAAACGGTTTAAGGCAAACCGCTTGGCGACGATAAAACAATCATCTATGTTTGTTTTATCGTCAAGAATTTGTGCCGTCAGCGTTTTGACCTACGAGACAAAGTAACTAGATCCATAGAGAGGACCGCCCCATGCCAAATGTTGCCATTCCTGCCCAATTCGAAGCCGATCCTTCCGCTTATGTCTGGACGCATTACGCTCCTGAAATTGGCATGGCGGCGGGTCAATATTCGCTGGCTGTCTATGAGAACTCAAAACTGTCGATGCGTGAGATGGAGGCGGCAAGGATGCGCACGGCTCAGATAAATGGCTGCGCTTTGTGTCTTACCATGCGCGCCGATCGTGATTTATTTGGACATATCGAACGCAGCGGCGGCGACGTGGCGAAAGCCTCATCGATCCGTGATAATACCCCGCCAGATGAGGGATTTTACGATGACGTAGAAAACTGGCGCGCGGCAACCGGGTTCAGTGACCGTGAGCTATTAGCAATAGAATTTGCCGAACGTCTGGGAGAAGAGCCAAAGGGGCTAAAGACAGATGAAGATTTTTGGAACCGGATGCACCAGCATTTTTCTGATGCCGAAATCGTAGATATGACATTTTCCATCGGCTCCTGGATTGCACTTGGCCGCTTGACCCATGTGCTAGGTCTTGATGATGTCTGCATGCCGACCATGCCGACCATGCCGCATGCAGCGTAGATTTAAACAAACCTGTCCGTTGGACATCGACGGGTAGCAATCAACAGTGCTTTGAGATGCAGTTTAGTTTGCTTAGACTAAGAGAAATCAGGACTTTTATAACCAAAGGCATTAGAAAGGTTTGGAGCCGTATTTTTTGTCTTTTTTATATGGGATATCCGATTTTATAAGTTGAACAATGCCATTCAATAATTTGAAATTTTGAAAGAACTCGTTTCTCTAATCAAGAAATTTCGATATAAAATGGCTTTTTATTGATTATGTATTAGACGCATGTGTTGAATTTAAATCTACGAACTTCAAGATTTTTTAAGGAGTGTCTGCTTTGAAGGTTCCGCCTTTGAGCGTGAATTTAACCCTTCCAAACATATAAACGAACTTTCACTATGTATAACTCGTTCTTCAGAAGCGAACTGCTTGGTTGTCCGCCCTAGTGGCGATGCTCTCGACAGATAAATGTACGTCGGCTAGCAGCCTCTTTTGCCTAATTGCAGAATGTCGGCACTGTCCAACAAAATAGTCATATCAATCTTGCTGATGCCATGTCCGCTTATGGGGGAACCACCCTGCGCTTATAGGGACTGCATTTGGGCGCAAAGCGGACCTTCCTTTTTGTATAAGCGAAGGACCTGTTGAGCACGGGCGTCATACGCCCCCTATCCTTGCAAACTGCACGCACCGCGATCGCATATCAAAGTGCCAGCTCAAAAACTGACTAATAGAGTCGACCTGGTCATCGTGACGGCCATGCGGAAAGCTCGCGATCTCGGCCCGAAGATCATCAAGCCAAGGCGCCCGCTCGGGCAGCCACACATGACCAGCTTCAATGCGGGCGGATTGCGCATGCAAACGGGTGATCTTGTCATCCCTTGGCAGGAACGCGGTTGGATAAGGAATGCCATTATGCTCTGTGCGAAGCTGCTGGATGAGGGATGTACCTGACCCTTTATCTTCAATGATGATATTGCGGGCGTTCCATTGGGTTGCCTGTTCTACAATGCGCCGCTTTAACGATGGAAAATCTCGCCGCGCCCGATCAACGTCAAGAAGATATAGGTCACTTCCGGCCACGCCCCACGTTGTGCATACGCTGAAGTCATGCTGTTCGTCCGCCTTTGAGGCTGTATCCCATGACTGGCAGATGGTCATTGCATGTTGCGGTGGCGGGGCCGCGTAGCGACAGAACCAGGCCCACTTCACAACTTCGCCATCGGACGGAACTGGGCACTGCTGATACTGCGCGGAGAATATCGTCGAGCCTAAAGCCAGCTTGAGCCCTTCGAGGACCGCCAGCGTTTCACGCGCAGGGTGGAGGATGTCACCCGCCTTGCGGTCGTATACCTTGCCTGGTCCTATGGGGATCTGCGCATCCTCCTCGGCAATCGCTGGCAATCTGAGTGTAACCCAATCATCAAGCGCATCAACATGCCCTGCCAGGTCATCCATATGCAGGCGCTGCTGGACAAGAATGATTGCGTCGCTCGCCTTGTTATTGAGCCGAGACAGCAGCGTCCTGCTGTACCAACCGTTGACCGCTTCGCGCTTTGTCTGCGACATCGCATCTTCAGGCTTGAGCGGATCGTCAATGATAATGAGATTACCGCCGCGACCCGTGAGCGTTCCCCCGACGGAGGTCGCATAGCGATAGCCACGCGCGGTCGTCTCGTAGTTTGCTTCCTGGTTCTTGGCAGGGCTGATCCGGGTATGCGGGAACAGGTCGCGATACCATTGCGCCTGCATTACGGCGCGGCAGTCCCCTGCATGCTTGGCGGCAAGGTCAGCAGAATAGCTTGCCGTGATAATCTTAGCAGTAGGATCATGCCCCAGAAAAAACGCAGGGAAGGCAACTGACGCACATACTGACTTGAGCGAACGCGGCGGCACTTCGATTTTAAGCCGCCGGATCTTGCCGATCCGCACCAACTCCAAGTGATAACACAGGGCCTCAAGGTGCCAATTGGGCAAGAACTGCTCGCCAGGGCTCACGGTCGTAAATGCCTTACGCACAAAGCTGTGCAGGCTGCCACGGAGCAAAGCGTCGAGTAGCCGGTTATCCATTGTGCTCATCGCCGTGCTCCCCAATGTTAAGCAGCCCTGCTTCACGAAGGATCGCAGCATCTTCGGCCAGCAGTGCGCTCAGGCTTTCCTGTCCCTTGTCATTGGCATGGTTAACTTGATGCAGGTTAATGAGCAGCTGCAAAGACTTGTGGTCCCCGCCCAGCGCCTTTTCACGAAGCCGCCAGACAAGAGCAGTAATAGTGCTAACATTTTTGCGCCGACCGTTAACAGTTACGGGCACCGGCATTGCCATAGCCCGCGCGATTTCTGTGGCAAAGTTGCGTTGACCCTTTGGGCGCCCCTTGGGGTTGCCTGAATGGCCAGGCTTAAAGCGGCTGTGCACAGGTGGTTTGCCATAGCCCACCTGGCCCTCGTCGTTGTCGGCAATGTCAGACATTGTCGCCTCCCATCCCGGCCGATTGCGCACGCTGCACAAATGACTGGCCAGTTGGCACGTGAACGGGTGCTTCACCAAAAGTAGCTTCATAGCGCCGCAAGATCACGTCGCAGTAAAGCGGATCGAGTTCGATAAGGCGCGCTATCCGCCCGCTATGGGCAGCAGCAATCAATGTCGTGCCAGAGCCCCCGAACCCGTCGAGCACAATCTCTCCTGGATCGCTGGCATCGCGCAGGATGTCGCAGATGAGGTCAAGCGGTTTGACGGTCGGGTGCCAGCCAAGCTCCTCCGCGCGCCCTGTCTTGAAAGTGTTGGCCCCAGCATAGGTCCAAACGTTCGAACGGTGCCGGCCATTGGCGCCAAGCTCAACATTGTTAACGTGAGGACGCTTACCCTTCTTGTAGACTGCGACCAGTTCATGTTGGGAGCGATAGAGCGATCCCATACCTGCATTGCTCTTTGCCCAAACGCACAGGTTGAGCCAGTCATCGTAGACAGCTTGGCCCGCACTCAAAAGTTCCGGCAGATGCCGCCAGTCCATAAACACATAGTGCAAGGACCCATCGCGGCTAGCCTTCGCCATGGCTTCCAGCGACCCGCAAAGGAACTGCGTAAACTCGTTTGAACTCAGCTCCCCTGAACCTTGCACAAACTCACGGTGCTTATTGCGGCCAAGTCCCGAGACATGACCGCCAATCTTGACGTTATAGGGCGGATCAGTAACCACGAGGCGCGCCTTGTCACGGCCCATTAGCTGAGTGTAGCTCACAGGATCCAAAGCATCCGCACAGAAGAGGCGATGCTGACCCAGTTGCCACAAATCACCAAGTTGGCAGACTGGCGGACCTGCTACAGGCTCTTCGGTACCTTCGTCTTGGACTGGACTGGCGCCAGCATCGATGATGAGCTCGACCTCACGCATTTCAAAGCCGGTGAGCGTGACATCAAATTCAAGCGCAACGAGATCGCCAAGCTCAATTGCGAGTAGTTCCCTATCCCATCCGGCTTTCTCGGCCAGCCGATTGTCGGCAATAACATAAGCGCGCTTTTGGTCTTCGGTCAGCCAATCCAGACACAGGGTGGGAACCTCGGAAAGTCCCAACATGCGTGCAGCGGCCAGTCGGCCGTGTCCCGCGATCACTTCGCCGGACGCATCAACCAGCACTGGATTGGTGAAGCCAAACGCAGTGATGCTCGCAGCCAGCTGCCGCAGCTGCTTTTTGGAATGGGTTCGGGCATTGCGCGGCGCTGCGTGCAAGGTCTCGATACGAGTAAGTTTGGCTTGAGGAAGGCGCACGTGCGCCGGACGCAAAGAAGATGACATGGCAAATAGCCTTTTCGAACAGAGTTGCTGAGAGTTCCGAACTTCGCAATGACGTCCTCAGGACACGCCTGGCCGAACCAGACTGCCATTGCTCAAACTTCGGTCGAGACTCAGCCTCTCATCGGAAGGCACAACCTTCCTGTGTTCGTCGGAGCGATCCCCGAGTGGAGGGCTCAGCCCTCAATCCCAATCAAGCTCAGCTATAAAAGGGATCAATCATCCTTTGACGACTGGGTTCGGTTTACACGTCAGCGCGATGCCGCGCAAGTAGCGCCGATCAATTTTTTCATCGTAAATCTCTGAAAATACAAAGAGGATTTTGCAATTTCCCTGTTACGGCGAAATGAATTCCCTGTTTTTTATTTAGCGAATTTGCGCGCCCAAAGCACGGAAGCAGCCCTTGCCGAACAGCAACAGAAGTAATTCTGGTGCACAGAATGCGATATTCCCTGAAAAATCCCATAAATCAGGGAAGGCCTGACCAGAGACCAGTTCCTACCAGACTGCGCCACGCACCAGAGCCTCGCCCTTACCGTGAAACCTTTTCCTTCGGGAAGGCCCCAACTCAGCCTGCTGCGTGGGACTATCGTGGGCCATGCTTTGAGATATGGTCTGCAGTGCTTTCGGATTGCGGGGCGGTTCGAGCTTATGCAGAATTAGCGGCATATCTAAGATATTTATCTCAGCCTTGCTTATCTTTTAAGAAACAACTCGGCCATGGCATCAATAATCGCAACCGAATCGAGCCGATACTCAGCGTAAAGGTCCGGTAAATCCCCGGTCTGGCCAAAACGGTCGGTGCCAAGCGGACTTACCCGCATGCCTTGGACGCCGCCGAGCCAAGACAGCGCGCCTGGCGAACCGTCAATCACCGTCACAATGCCTGCGTCAGGCGCCAGCGCGGACAGGAGATCCTCTGCATGACAGGGTTGCGCGTTTTTGTCGGTCCAGCGCGCGGCTTTGCTTGCGGACCATTCACGATGCAGCACATCTGGTGATGTAACGTTCAGGACGCCTAAACCCGGAATGTCATCCAGCAATTGATCGTACGCCGCCAGCACCTCAGGTGCGATGGCACCGGTAAATGCAATGGCCGCCTCAGCGCCTGCTGCCGGTCTACGCAACCAATATCCACCTTTGAGGGCATCAGCCTCCCAATCGGTGTTCGCCCGTTCCACTTGCGGCACCTGGCGTGTGCTCAATCGCAGATACACAGAGCTCCCGTCGGGCATTTGCAGATGTTCAAACGCCCACCGCATAAACAGGGCGACTTCATCGGCATAAGCGGGTTCGAAATATGCCAGGCCCGGCTGCCCCATGCCGATGAGTGGCGTGTTAATCGACTGGTGCGCGCCGCCCTCTGGGCCCAAAGTCAAACCCGACGGCGTTCCGACCAGCAGAAAACGCGCATCCGAATAGCAACCGTAATTCAGCGCATCCAGTCCGCGCGCGATGAACGGATCATAAACCGTACCAACCGGGATCAGCCGCGTTCCGAAATGTGGTGCGGCAAGGCCAAGCGATGTCAGCAAAAGGAAGAAGTTATTTTCTGCGATGCCAAGTTCAATATGTTGGCCCGCAGCATGTGCCGCCCATTTTTGCGCCGACGGAATTTTGGCCTCGCGAAATAAATCGGCCACGTCGGACCTTCGAAATAGCCCGCGTTGGTTCACGAAACCACCCAGATTGGTTGTTTGCGTCACGTCGGGTGCAGTGGTTACAATCCGGTCGGCCAGTGCTTCGGAAGATTTGGCAAGATCAAGAAGTACGTGACCGAATGCCGCCTGCGTAGATTGCACGTCACCCGACGGCACTGCCAAACGGGCAGGCACCGGTATATAGTCCGCGACCGGTTCAGCCGGTTTGGCGGCAAGCACGCCGTTCCCAATGAAATTTTTGAGCTTCGCCGCCATATTACCGCCGAGGCCAGCAAATGGTTCCCATTCTTCCCCTGTTTCGATACCCATCGTGGTGCGAAGCTGATCGATTTGGGCAGGGTTCATCATGCCCGAATGATTGTCCTTATGTCCGGCAAGCGGCAATCCATAGCCTTTGACCGTATATGCAATAAATAAGGTCGGTCGTTCATCGTCAGCGCTGTCAAAGGCATCCATCAATGACCCGATACAATGCCCACCCAGGTTGGTCATCAACGCGGCCAGACCGTCGTCATCAAAGCTATCGAGCAGTTTTTTTACATGCGGTTTCCCGCCAATGTCTGCATGCAATCGCGCGCGCCACGCCGCACCGCCCTGATAGGTGAGCACGGCGAATTCGGCGTTGGGACAATTTTCAATCCAGTCTTCAAGCGATCCTCCGCCAGGCCGGGCGAAAGCGGCGCGTTGCAGCTTGCCGTGCTTTAACGTGATGACCCGCCATCCCGTGGTTTCAAATATATCGTCAAAGCGCCGAAACATGCGGTCAGCCGTCGTGCTGTCGAGCGATTGCCGGTTGTAATCGACCACCCACCAGCAGTTCCGGATATCGTGCTTATACCCTTCAATCAGGCATTCGTAGATATTGCCTTCGTCAAGTTCGGCATCACCCATCAATGATATCATCCGGCCTGCATTGGTTTCGTCGATTGAACCATGCGCAATCAAATAGTCCTGCACTAAGCTGGAAAAGGCAGTGATTGCGACGCCCAACCCAACTGAGCCTGTCGAAAAATCGACCGGAATTTTGTCCTTGGTGCGTGACGGATAGCTTTGCGCGCCACCGAGCGCACGAAACTGCTGCAATTGCGCAAGCGACTGGTTGCCAAGTAGATAATGGATGGCCTGAAGCACGGGCCCGGCATGCGGCTTGACCGAAACCTTGTCCTGCGGGCGAAGTGCGTGAAAATATAATGCGGCCATAATCGCAGTCATCGAAGCGCAACTGGCTTGGTGCCCGCCGACCTTCAACCCATCACGCTTGGGTCGGATATGATTGGCGTTGTGCACAATCCACGACGACAGCCAACGTAGCCTCGCGTCAAGCGTTTCGATTGCTGCTATTTTTTCTTCGCGCGTGTCTGCCACAATATTGGTCATTGTTTTGTTCACTTCAGTTAAAGCTGCAGTCTAGCCAACGCACTTGAGCATGTCCTTGCGTATTATAGGGACTAGTGTCATTATTTTGATAGATTATGCCTAATTTTGTAGATATACACAAACATGATGCCAAAAAATGCCCTTGATGCGATTGACCGCAAAATCATGGATTGTCTTCAATCGGATGGGCGCATGTCCAATCAGGAGCTGTCCGAACGGGTCGGCCTGTCACCCAGTCCTTGCCTGCGGCGGGTTCGTCAGCTAGAGGCCGACGGCACGATATCACGCTATGTGGCTTTGGTTGATCCAGATAAAATGGGCATATCGGTCACGGCATTTGTGCGTGTTCGTTTGGACCAGCAGGATGATCGTCATCTGGAAGAATTCGAAACGGCGGTTGCCGGCTTTCCGGAAGTCATGGAATGTTACCTGATGACAGGTGAGGCAGATTATCAGCTGCGTATATTGGTCGCATCTCTGACCCAGTTTGAGGATTTTCTGCGTCACCGGCTAACACGCGTAAAGGGTGTCGCCAATGTAACTACAAGCTTTGCGTTAAGGCCCGTCATCTACAAAACATCCGTTCCGACGCTGTTACCACAGCAATGAGCGGGCAACATTCCAGCATGCAATATCCCCATAAAATTTTTCCGGACACAACAATCTTTTCAATCGAGAATGACCGCCTTTCAGTCGCATAAGCATCCAAACGAGTTGGTGGAGTGAAGTTATGAATTTGGAAAATGACCCCCTTGCCGCATTATGGATGCCGTTCACGGCAAACCGGGCTTTCAAGACCACCCCGCGTCAGCTTAAATCTGCCAAGGACATGCATTATACCAGCGATGACGGACGACAAATACTCGACGGCACCGCCGGTCTTTGGGCAGTCAACGCTGGCCACTGCCGCGCGCCAATTGTGGAGGCTATCCAAAAATGTGCGGCAGAACTCGATTATGCCCCACCATTCCAGTTGGGACACCCGCTCGCGTTTGAACTGGCTTCCCGCATAGCGGCGCTGATGCCTGCGGGCTTGGACCGCATATTTTTTACCAATTCAGGTTCCGAATCGGTCGATACCGCGCTTAAAATTGCGCTGGCTTACCAACGCGCGATTGGACAGGGCACGCGTACGCGCCTGATCGGGCGGGAACGCGGCTATAGTGGCGTTGGCTTTGGCGGCATTTCGGTTGGCGGCATCGTCAACAACCGTCGGCAATTTGGCAACTTGTTGACAGGCGTCGACCACCTTCCGCACACCCATAATCTCGAGCATAACGCCTTTACGATGGGCCGACCCGAATGGGGTGGACATTTGGCAGATAATCTTGAGGCTATCGTTGCGCTGCATGGCGCAGAGACCATTGCGGCTGTCATCGTCGAACCGATGGCTGGGTCAACCGGCGTGCTGGTTCCGCCCATCGGCTATCTCGAAAAGCTGCGCGAGATTACCCGCAAACACGGCATCCTTCTTATCTTTGATGAAGTCATTACGGGCTTTGGTCGTGTCGGCGGTGCAACGGCATCTGAAACGCTAGGCGTTACGCCCGATATCATAACAATGGCAAAGGGCCTGACGAACGCCGCAGTGCCCATGGGCGCTGTCGCCATTAGCCGCCATATTCACGACGGTGTTGTCGAAGGCGGCCCCGATGGCATCGAATTGTTCCACGGATATACATATTCAGGTCACCCCTTGGCAGCAGCAGCAGGCCTTGCGACTTTAGACCTCTACAAGTCGGAGGGCATTTTTGAGCATGCCAGCTCGCTCCATGACTATTGGCAGGACGCGGTGCACAGCCTGAAAGGCAAGCGACACATAATCGATATCCGCAACATGGGAATCGTTGCGGCTATAGAGCTCGCGCCGCATTCGGGCGGCGTTGGCAAAAGGGGCATGCAGCTATTCCACAAATGTTTTGACAATGGCCTGTTGGTCCGCGCCACTGGAGACATCATTGCCCTGTCGCCGCCACTCATTCTGCAAAAAACGCATATCGACGAGATTGTCGGACGCATTGGTGAGTTGATCGAAACCGTCGACTAGAGCGACAAGACGATTTTTCCCACATGCTGCTTGGTCAAAAAGGCCTCTTGGGCTTTAACGATCTCGGCTATGTCATAGACCGCAGCGACAACTGGTTGGATTTCGCCACGCTCAATGTACGAAACGAGATTTGCGAAAACGTCTGGCTCTAACACCGTGCAACCGATCAGCCGCAGGTCCTTGAGATACAGCGTCCGAAGATCAAGGTCGACAATTGGTCCGGAAATAGCCCCCGAGACGCCATAGCGGCCGCCCCGTTTGAGGACATTCAAGATCTCGCCGAATTGCGGTCCACCGACGATATCGACGGCGGCATCAAAATGCTCCGGCCCAAACAAGGCGGCAAGGTCGGCATCGCGGGGAATAACCTGCGACGCACCCAGCGCGCGCACGCTCTCGGCCTTGGTATCCGCCGCCATCGCAATGACTTCGGCGCCGCGCCGTTTTGCAAGTTGAACGGCAGCAGAGCCAACGCCGCCCGATGCCCCGGTAATCAGAACACGCTCGCCCACCTGCACATTAATCCGCGTCAGGATGTTTTCGGCGGTGCCATAAGCACAAGGAAAACTCGCCAATTCAATGTCGGAAAGCCGCGATTCAACGCGGTGGGAATGCAGTGACGGGACGCAGGTGTAATCTGCAAACCCGCCATCGACTTCGGAACCGAAGTACAGAATGTCAAAACGGCTCGCCCCGTGAAAGACAGGTTCGACCAATACCCGCTCACCTATACGCGCGGGATTTATATTTTGGCCCACTGCCACAATATGCCCGCAGGCGTCTGCACCCTGTATACGCGGGAAATGAAAAGCCGCGCCTGACCAGCCATCGTCACCGGCGCCCTCTATGCCCGAAACCGCCCCCGCGTCCGTCGCCTCTGCAACCGATTTGGAATACCAACCGATGCGCGTGTTGATATCGGTATTATTGACGCCTGCCGCAGCAACCCGGATCAAGACATCGTCCGCGCCCGGTTTTGGCACGGGCACGTCATCGCGAAAGTCGAGCCTGTCATAGCCGCCATGGCCGGTCAGCAGGACCGCGCGCATGTTGGCGGCGATGGTCACTCGGCGCGTGCCAGCCCAAACTGGTTCAGATACCATTTCTGGAAGTTGAGGACGCTGCCTTCCTGTTCGGAATATCGACCAGGCCGATAACGGCTCGACATAATGCCTGCCTGATTGTTTTCAGTGATGACTTTGTCCTGCGTGGTCGTGGCGTGATAGCCCCAGATCATCTTTTCAATGTCGACTTCAGCCTCAGTCGCGCGGCCGTCAACCAGCCAGATCATCTCCACATCGGTCTCCAATGCGCCGCGCGGCGTAAATTGGAACA